>BDSV01000080.1 GCA_002898075.1 bacterium BMS3Abin03 | reverse complement strand
TCTAAATCAAAATCTTCGTTTGGTATTCCTATTTCTGCTGATGGGGGATAATATTTCCCATCGTTAACTGAGCATTCATCTAAAAAAGATTTAAATCTATCTTTTTGTCCAATAATGTAATTGTTTAAATATTTATTAAAACCTCTTTTTGTCTTCTGATTATTTATTCGCTCAATGGCATTGGAAAAATCATCTATTTTTTGTTCTTGAGTTTCTAAATCATTAATAAGTCTGTCAACATCATTCTGATTAGCACCCTTAATATCGGGTGTTATTTGTTGTTTTCTTTTTAGCTCATTATTCCTAATAAAGAATAATTTCTTTACAATAAATTTTTTGTATAAAGTAAAGTTGAGCGAAGTACCGTTCTGAATAAAATTTTCCTCGGGAATTATAAAAATTCTTGTGTTATTTCCATTTTTTATCGGTTTAAAAGTTAATGGTGACTTATACCTTTCAATTTCAGGATGGTAAACTTCAATTTCATAGTCATCTATTATTTCATATGAAGAAGAAATTTTTATATCAGATTTTTTATGACAGGGCTCTACGGTCTTTTTATATGTGAAATTCCCAGGTAAACCTAATAACGCTCTGACGAAATATTTTTCAATATTATCTTTATATAAACCAAAAAATTCTTCTTTAATAAATCTTTTCTCCCAACCTTTGTTAGTTTGTTTATTAAAATATTGGAAAAGATATGATTTATGATATTCTCTATTACATCTGCTATCGAAATTAAAATTGATCCCTGCTTTTAATCTTTTATAATAATATTCAATTGCTGCATATATTGTGGTATTATCAATACTACTAATTTCTATATAATTATAGTTTTTAAGTGTTTCATCAATTTGTTTATAACAATTACTTTTCTTTGAAAAATAAAAACTTCCAAATCCTTTGTTCTGCCTTGTTCCAAAATTAGTTTTAGCAATAAACTCAGGGAAGAAATCACAAATATGTTTTTTAAAATCGTTAGCAACAAAAAGAATAACTTCAAAATCATTAATGGAATAAGAAAAACTTTTGGGATGATCTTTAAATTCTTTTCCCATATTTGCAAAAAAATTAGGTGTTCTTTCTCTATCAGATATTTTATTATTTTCGACATTTAAACAATTTACTCTCACCTTATAATCCAAAGCAGGATGTTCTCCCCTTCCAATCAACCAACCTTTACTTTTAGCTATTTCAAATCCCTTATTATGTTTTGCTTCGTCAGTAGTTAAACTTGTATCGCTTTCTCCCCCCAGCTTTTTCAAAATAAACTTATCCAGCTTAGGTTTCAATTCGCTTGCACGCAAAGTGGCGCCGTACTGGTCGTGCTGAAAATGTATAATCGGCGTATGCTGTTTTAGTTTGAATGTTAGTTTGTAGTCGCTCATTATATTTATTCTAATTCATTTAAAAAGTATTAAAATTCCAATAAGAATTTCCGGATATTCCATATTTCTATTCCTTTTACGGAAGTAGTCCGATACTCGTCGGCGGTAACTACAATTTTCTTGAAATTATCCTTAATTGCAATTAGGTTTCCGTACTCACGTTTTCTAACTTCCTCGTTTGCAAGTGAAAGGGTTACTTGAATATAAATCCTTTCTGCTGCTTTGTCGCAAACAAAGTCAATTTCTTTATCCCCAAGTTTCCCTATTGTAACCTCATAATCTTTTATCAATAAATGAAGAAAAACCACATTTTCGAGCAGTTGACTAATATCACCGGATTTGTACCCGGTTAGCGCGTGTCTAAGTCCGGTGTCTTCGAGATAATATTTTTCACCTATTTCGAGTATCCGTTTTCCTTTTAGATCGTTTCGTTTAACTTTTATAATAAAATAAGCATTGCATAAATAATTCAAATAATCCAACACAATGTTACCTGAAAAACGTAACTGTTGAGATTTTAGAAAATCCGATATTTTTTTAGCTGAAACTATTTGACCTATATTATCCGCTACATAATGCGTTAACCGCTCAAGGAAAGACACATTTCTAACATTGTAACGGGAGACTACATCTTTAAATAAAATAGCAGCGTAAACATTTTTCAAGTAGTCATAAATTACCTTTTCTTTAAGCGGTAAATTGTACAAATACGGCAGCCCTCCAAAACGAAGGTATTTATCGAAACTTTCAACCGTATCCGTTAAACTATGAAACATTAAAAACTCGGAGTAAGAAAGACCGTACATTTTTATTTCAATATACCTTCCGCTTAAATAAGTCGATAGTTCTCCGGAAAGAAGGTCTGCATTACTACCGGTACAATAGATATCCCACTCCCGCTTTGTTTGAAAATGCCGCAGTGCACGTTCGAAACCGTCAATATCTTGTATCTCATCTATAAATAAATACGCCTTTTTATTTTTGGATTTCTTGTCTTCTGCATATTCCATTAAATCGGAATAATTCCTTATATGTTCAAAAGTAAGGTCTTCTTTGTTGATATAGATGATTAAAGCGTCTGATTTCCTTTCGCGTATTAAATCCATAATTTGCAGTAAAAAATAACTTTTTCCTATTCTACGCTGACCAACAATTACCTTAATCAAATTTTTATCGATATAAGGTTCGATTTTTTCGGAATATATTTGACGTGTAAAATAATCCATAATTATTCTGTTATGTTTTGTTGGTTATAATCAATACTTTTGCAATAATAGAGAATGTTCTGATTATAATCAATACTTTTGTTTTGCAGCCAACCTAATTTCGATTTAACCTCACTTGCACGCAATACAGCGCGTGCCGGTAGTGATGAAAATGTATAATCGGCGTATGCTGTTTTAGTTTGAATGTAAGCTTGTAATCACTCATTTTTTTCTCTTTTATTCTTTCCGAAAAATGTTTTCTTTATTTCCAATTCAAGTCTCTTTTTTAAGAAAATAAAAAAAAGTGAGCCGACTACAATTATTAGTGATACGGCAGTAATAATCGGCCAATTTGGAATCGAACTAGTGTCAAAAATATATTTGGGTATTCTATCGGTTGGATAAAATAATAGCGCGAAAAATGCTATTAAAAAAGAAAATGGTAAAAAGATTGCTCCTAAAACCGTAAGAGCATCCATCTTTTTTGTTTGTGCTCTCTCCTCTAAATGAGTTGCCAATATATGTAATTCTGCTATCTCCCTATCCAAATCCTTAATATCTTCAGCAATTCTCATCTGTTTCTGCATTAAGTTATATATTTCAATTCCTTGTTCCTGGGCAGTTACTTCCTTGAAATTAATTTTATTCAAAAATAGCAGATAAAACTTGTAAATATCTTCAATAATCCTTTTTGTTGTTTTCTCATCATAATTTTTATCTTTATTTTCATTTCCATAAGGCGTAGTCAAATTAGAAATAGTCGTTACTTCTCCGGCATAACTTAAAACAGTTGCTCTTTGTAAAAGACACAACTCAGCCATTTTATAATACAGCGTTTGTAAATGCCTTACTAAAAATCCTGGGGTGTCCTTAAAATCACTAGTTAGCATTACAAAACTATATCTTGATATTCCAAAAATTGTTCCTTCTTCCAACCATCTTGTGTAAGTAGCCTCTTTAATCAAATTCGCTTTCATAAATTCATCATGACAAGTAGGCGAAGTATCCACAAATAAATAACTGTACCACCAATCATTCGTTGTGAAAAGATATTTTTCTTGTTCAACTTTAGGATCTGTTCCCGCAATTTTTGTATTCTTATCTTTATCATTTCCATTCATCCGGTTTATCAACTCAGAATTTCCATACCAGCTTATCACGTACATTCTATCATCCAATATAGGACGTAAATAGATTTTGAAACTTTTCTCTTTTTCTTCATTTGCTTCTTCTTCCCTTTCTTTCTCATGAGTAAAAAAAAGACCTGTTGGAAATAAACCTGTTATATAATTTGGTAAAGAAAACGTACCGTGTTTAACCGTTTCTAAATTTTTATATTCATTAAAATCTTCAAAACGCTTAGATTTCTTTTCGTCCTCAATAATTTCCTTAATATCTTGAATATTGATGTTATTTAAATAATCTTTTTCGGATGTCCAAATTGCGTCAGGCAATTCAGATTTTTTTGTTTCGAGAAGAACTTTTTCAGGGGAAGTATTGTCTTTGTTTTTACTGAAAATCGAAAGATCATCCAAATCGTAAAAAGGCGGAAATAGTCGTCTGCCGAATTTATTTATTTTTAAAATATCATTTTTATCGCTGTGATTAAAATTTCTTAAATGGAAAGATAAAACGGCTGTGCCGGTACCATATACATTCAATAAAATGCTACCTATTTCAAGTTGAAATAACTTGTTTTCGCCGAACAATTTAATGTAATAAAAAAGCTGCCCTTCAATTTTGTATTCAAAATGTCTAATTAGTTGATCATTCTCTTCTGTTTTTTTTGTTTTTAAGTCTTCATCTAAATCATATAGAATCGCACGTACATATTCATAAAAATAATTGTATTCGTTATAATTCGAAAAATCGATTTTATCATTTTTCTTTACGAGCTTAAATTTTTTTCTTTCCCATTTGACATTTTTATCCTTATCCTCAGTAAGACCTTTTTCAAATTTAGCTAAATCAAATTTATCTTTAAGTGATTTAGAGTTTTTCTTATGATGTTCCCATTTAAAAGGAAATAAAAAAATGTGATGACTGTAAAAATTCTCTTGGGTTAAATTAATTATCTCGTTTTTAATTTTAATAATTTCGTGTTTTTCCCATTTACCTTTTACCAACCCGAAGAAACCTGAATCTCCTCCGCCGTGGTAAGCTTTTCCTTCCTCAATAAATTTTTCATATTTTTCAACGATTTGCTTTTTTCCCTCACCGTAATAAGATAGTTCTTCATCGGTATAAATTAAAAGTCGATTGGTTTTGCCATACAATCTATCGGTAACCGGACTAAACTTATCTGTTAGAGAACGAATAACGGTAATTTCGTTTTCTTCAGTTTTAAGTTTTTTTATAGATTCTTCGGCAAGTTTCTCATCCTTTTCTGTAACACCTTGTGCTTTTCTATCGGCTTCTCTAATTTTCTTTATTTCTTCTTCGGTTGCGGATATACTTTTCATAGCCGGGATATAACCTTTATCATTAGCTGCAACAAGCTGCTGCCATCTATTCAATTTTATATTTGATAATTCTGCAATTTGCTCAAGAGATGAGGGTTTACTTTCCTTTTTATTATGGTGGTCGATTATGATAGCATTTTTCGGTTTGGGAATGTCTAATGTTAATTCAATTAGGACGGGAATTTCGCCGGGTTGTAGCTCTGCAAGTTTGTCTTTGTATTCGGATAATTTTGCTCCCCATTTTAGATTCTTATCAATATATTTTTGGTTGTTTTCTTCAAGAATTTCACGGATAGTCATCATTTCAAGGTCATGTCCGCCGAGGAAAAAAATATATTTGTCTTTAGAACCTTTTTTCACAATCTCCTCAATTATTTGTAGGGAAACGTATTTAACTTGTTACATTAAAATTTTATTTCAATCATTTTTGATAATGAATAGTAAACATTTGCAAAATCGAATTGTTCTGCGGGTGTGAAGAAGCCATAACATTTCTCTAAAAACCATTTCAAATAATCCCGTGGATTACTGTAATTTTTCAGTTTTACATTTGGAAGGATTAGCTGATTAAGTAAAGATATCGATTCGCTAGAATCCACTCTTACCCTCTAATTTAAATGAAACCCAAATACTGTATATAATATAAGGATATTTTTAATCCTTATCCTAAATGATTGGCGTGTAAGTAAATCGGGAACAAAATACTTTGGAAGGGAAGCTATCTTTAATACAAAAGACACCGGGTTTGAAAAAGTTGCTTCATTGAGAGATGTGATTGCTAAGCTGGAGAAGTTATTGAAATAAGTTTTGCCACTAATTGCACGAATTTTCACTAATTCAATTAGTATTAATTCGCGGCTACAAAAACCTCCGCATAATCCTCCGCAGTCTCATAAACCCTTACACTCACATTTTTTATATTACTCGGTAAGCTGCTTTTAATGATTTTTTTCGAAATGTATTTGCAAATGTTTTCTACGGTAGCAAAGAAATTAACTACCACTTTTTTTGAGTTTAGCTTTTCTAAAAACTCAAGAGTTAATTCATCATCATCTTTTACCATAAAAGCGTGGTCTAATTTTTCTATTTCCGGATTGATAATTTTTTCCACATCATAAAAATCGATTACCATTCCTTGTTCGTTAAGCTCACCTTCAAACTCAACTATCATTTTGTATGAGTGCCCGTGAATATTTTTACACAATCCGAAATGCTCGGGTAAACGATGCCCCATTTCCCAGTGAAATTCTTTTGCTACTTTCATTTATAATTCATCAATTGTAAATAATAGAAAAAATTAAATAATTTTTTTAATGTCACAATTTTAATTTAGAAGAATGTCGTCTAGGATCAAACAAAGCCAAAATCATCACTGATACTTCATTAAAGAGATAATAAATTACAGTGTGTTTTGTTAATACTGATTTGCGAACGTTCTTTTTCATATCCGTTTTGGGAAAAAGTTTTGGGTTAAGTGAAATTAATTTTAATCTTTTATCGAGTTTCTTCGTGAAGTTTTTTATTTCTTTTTCGACCAATTTTCTTCCAGATATTTTATTATTCTATTAAGATTTCCCCTTGCCGCAGGTGTCCAGTGAATTTTATAACCACTTTGCATAATCTTTTTCCACATCATCATGCGGAATTAATCTTCCGGCTTTTACATCTTCCAATCCCTTTTCTATTGCGAGTTTTTCCTCCTCTGTTATTTCATCCCACCAATCTTTATTAGTTTCATTCTCTTTCAACAATTTGATTTTTTCAATAATGGAATCGTTTTTTAGTCCGGCGATCCATTGGATCAACTTAAGTTTTTCATTTTCAAGATTCATAATAATTTCACTCCTTAGTAATACAATAAAAAATACTATTGATTACTTATAAAAGCAACTGAAGTCTGAAAAATTTCTGTTACTATTGATTATACACCATTCGTTTCAGGATGCCAGATATATTTATGCATCTGGATCTGAAACCTCACATCCAGTTTATCTTCTAATATCCAGTTAACTAAAGTAAGCGGTTCAAGCTCATTAAAAACAACGGAGAATAAAATTTCACACTTATTAAAAAGATCGTATTCTTCAATCTTAAGTTTCGTCCAATCATAATCTTCCCTGTTTCCGATTACAAATTTTAATTCATCGGTATTTTTTAGATAATTAATATTCCCGTACAGGTTTTTCTTTTCCATTCCGCTCGATGGACATTTTAAATCCATAATTATCTTCACTCTTTTATCTACATCTTTAACAGGCAGACTTCCGCCTGTTTCCAGCATTACATCGAATCCTTCGTCGCATAATCTTTTCATTAATTCCAGCGTCTCATCCTGAACAAGCGGTTCTCCGCCGGTTACTTCTACAAGCTTACAACCGTAGTTCTTTACTTTTTCAATTATTTCTTCTTCGCTTATTTCTTTCCCGTCGTAAAAAGCATACACGGTATCGCAGTATGTGCAGCGCAAATTGCAGTAAGTTAAACGCACAAAAACGCAGGGCAAGCCCGCTTTTGAGCTTTCTCCCTGGATGGAATGATATATTTCGTTTACCTTGAGCACTATTTCTTCAAATTTTATCGAATTTACAAGTTTTAGAGGAATAAAATTACTAAACTATAATTTGATATAAAATTCACAATTCGATATATTTTAAGACTTAATTTTAAGAAATTTTAGAAAAAGGTAAGAATAAGAATGGCTAATCATAAATCTGCAAAGAAAAGAATTCGTTCGAATGAAAAGAAAAGAGTGATGAACAAAATGACAGGTACCAGAATTAAATCCACGATGAAAAAAGTGTTCTCTACGGAAAAACGTGAGGAAGCTGAAAAGCATTATAAAGAAGCCGTTGCTTTGTTAGATAAGAGCGCAACACGCGGAAGAATTCACAGGAATACTGCCGCACGTAAAAAATCCCAGTTAACAAAATATGTTAACGGTTTAAGCGCTGAGTAAAAGATAACAATGATTACTTAGGTTTTTAAAGCCCTTCTTTTTGAAGGGTTTTTTTATCTCATCATCTCCTGTATAAAAAATCATCCCGGTCTTTGTATAACTAATGTTCTATTTGTTTTCAGAAATTTCCCTCGCAATATCATTCATCTTTTTCAGCACTTCCTGCGTGTTAAAGCCCATAACAACATAATTCTTTTCAGGGCTTGCTGCCGCAACAGTGTAGCCCTTTTCATTAAATAGTGCAATAAGGTCTGTTATGTAAATTTCGCTTTGCACGTTATTGCTTTTCAGCTCGCCAATCATCTCTACAAGCTTTCCGTATTTAAATGCAAACACACCGGAGTTGTACTCGTTGTTGTTTATAAGCTCTTCTTTTGTGTAAGAGTATTCTTTCCCTTTGTAAGAAACAGTATATGGTTTGTCATCGGGAAGAGCAAGAATATCTTTGTGTTCCATTATCCGTATTACATTTCTGCTGTTATCTTTTGCCCTGATAATTCTCCCGTAATAGTTATCTCCGGGTTTTCCTTCGTACAAACCTGTAAGCACAATCATATCGGCTTTGGATTTTAGAAAATCTTCACGGAACTGCTTTATGGTTTCCGCATCAATCAATCCCATATCACCGGGAAGGATGTAAACTATCGCATCATCCGGAATATTATTCAATCCTTCCAATGCAACCTGCACAGCATGCCCGGTTCCGTGCTGCACCTGCTGGTAAGCATATATTGTTTTTTCTCTTTTGCCGAGATATTCCATTACATCTTCTGCTTTTATTCCCACAACGATAACCGTGTTAATTCCTTCCACACCTTTTTTGCACGCGTTGAAAACTCGCTCAACTGTCGGTATACCTAAAATAGTGTGCAGCATTTTCGATTTTTCAGATTTCAGTCTTTTCCCGTGACCGGCAGCAAGAATAACAGCAAACTCATTACTCTCCTCGTTAAAGGGAGACGACAGTTCATTAACGATTTCTAATATACTTTTTGTTTGTCCCATTTCGCATTTTTCTAAAGTTGTTCATCTATATAAAAATTAGCATAAAAAATTATACAAAGTGAAATCCATAAACAAATTTTGTATTGGCAGAGATTAACCAATCATTTATCTTTGTCACTGTTGTCTAATTATTTTTTTGTTATATGGATATTTATCATTAAATATTAAATTAAACATTTTAATAAATCTATAAACTCAACCCCTCGTCTGGGCTGTCTAAAAAGTTCTTTGTGTTCCTTTGTGCCTTAGAGACTTTGTGGCGATTATTTGAAAATCATTTACTAAACAAAGTTTTTATTTGCCACGAAGACTCAAAGACTCCAAGATTCACAAAGAAATATTACTTTTTAGACAACCCCATTAAAGGAGGATGAGTTTCTTTAATAGCTTTAATGATGATCGGTGCTTCTAACCCATTTTATTTTTGTTCTTGTTAATTTATTGAAAAATATTTTTAGACAAATGTGATCTTTGTAAACATTTATTCGGAGAATTACTAAATACAATCATGAAAAAAATCACAATGCTATCATTCGGCGTTTTAATTTTAACAAGCTTGAATATTTACTCACAGCAAAAAGGATTCGGCGTTGGTATTATTGCCGGGGAGCCAACAGGTATAAGCGCAAAATACTGGACTTCCGAAACAAACGCTTTTCATTTAGGGCTTGGCTATTCTTTCACATCATCAAACAGTCTTCTCGATTTTTACAGCGATTATGTCTTTCACAATTCGGATATAATAAAAACAAAAGAAAACCTCGTCGTTTATTACGGTCCCGGCGCCAGGTTAAAAATACAAAAAGATAATGCACGACTCGGATTAAGAGGAGTAATAGGAATAATCTGGGTACCGCAAGATGCACCTATCGATCTCTTCGTTGAATTGGCTCCTATCCTCGATATAATACCCGGGACTAAATTCGATTTTGCCGGGGCAGTCGGAGCCAGATATTTCTTCAAATAATTTATTTACTTAATTCTTTTCTATCAACGGGGAAAACAATTGCAGATATGTATGCAATCAGGAATGCAAACAAAACGGATAGAACCGGCGAGTTAACAAACCCCGCAGTTAAAGCCGACAGCACGAGTGCGAATTCTCCCAGCACGGCACCACACAATAAGTACAGGTTACTGCCTTTAACTTTCTTTTTCCTTATAAAAATTAACGCTGCAGAAATCGGATAAAATATTATCAGAAGGAAAGATAACAGACCCAGCATCCCGCTTTCGAAATAGACCTGAATAAAGTCATTATGCCAGCTACCGGCACCTTTATCTGTAAGTTGTTCACGATATGTAAATACATCGTTAAAAGTTCTGGGACCATAACCAAGAAGCGGGTGCTCAAACTCAAAGAAGAGTTCTTCTGCGGCATTTAACAAAATGTCTCTGTCCGAAAGAGCAGCCGGCTGCTTAATTCGCAGGTTAACCTCAGTATAGTTTATATTAAAAGCAGTCCAGCTTATTGCCGAAGTTAAAATAACAATTATTAAAATATATTTAATGCGAATCTTCGCTATAAATATTCCTGCAATAAAAATTACCGCTGCAATTGCAATATTTGTTCTGCCCATCGATGTTATAATTCCAGCAAGTATTAAAGCCAACCCAACTGCCATGAGAGTTTTAACATTCTCCCGGGATAAATTTTTAAATACGATAATACCGAAACTGAACACAACAAGCAGGTAAGATGAAAATGTACTGTACCCTGAAGTAAAAGATTCCGCACGTGAAACTTTGTTTAACATAAAGAGGGTTAACCCTATTATCGCAACTACAATGCCTGCTAATACAAAAAAATCGGAAACGGTTTTGATATTTTTTCCATTGAACGTTTTTAGATAGAATGCAAATGCAAAAAAGCTTAAAAAGAAAAGAGCATCTTTATAAAATACCTGGTTACTTGAGCCGGGATATTCACTCAGCAGGGCGGCTAAAATCCGGATTAAAACAAATGCAAAAAAAAGATAAAATATATTATCGAAGACAAGTTTTTTACTCTTTACCGGCTCCATTAGATAGACTAAAACGAGCAAGCCGGCAAAAAGCTGTAGCAGGAAAAGTGAAATGAGGAAGCTCGATATTGTAGCAATAAAAAGATAGAGAGAGATACGATAATTGAACCGGGAAAAAAGCATATCTGTTACGTCATACCTATAAATTACTCACCGGTTCTCTGAACTGCATTTCATACAGCTTCTTGTAAAGACCATTATCATCCCGCACCAGTTCCTCGTGAGTTCCCATCTGAATTATTGTTCCTTTATCAATAACTAAAATTTTTGTGGCGTTTCGAATCGTGCTCAGCCGGTGAGCAATAACAAAAGTTGTTCTGTTTATCATTAATCTTTCAATTGCTTCCTGAACAAGGATTTCCGATTCATTATCCAGGGATGAGGTCGCTTCATCAAAAATCATAATAGCGGGATTCTTCAAAAGTGCTCTTGCAATCGTTAATCTTTGTCTTTGTCCGCCGGATAGTTTAACACCGCGCTCACCTACAATCGTATTATAACCTTTCGGCATTTGAATAATAAAATCGTGTGCGTTAGCTGTTTTAGCTACCTGCTCGATTTTCTCCATTGGGTAATCATCCAGCCCGTAAGCAATATTTTGTCTTACTGTTCCGTTAAAGAGGAAAGTTTCCTGCGTAACTATTCCCATCATTCTCCTGAGGGAATCTATCTTCACATCTTTAATGTCATAATTATCGATCAGAATTCTGCCGGCAGTAGGGTCGTAAAATCTCGGAACAAGATCGACGAGGGTAGATTTACCGCCGCCGCTCGGTCCGACAAGTGCCAATATTTCTCCCCGTTTAACTTCGAAGCTAACATCATTAAGTATTATTTCATTCGAGTCATCGTAGTAGAAGCTAACATTTTCAAAGATAATATTGTCTTTAAATTCTTTCAGCTCGATAGACCCGCCCCTGTCTATAATTCCCGGTTCAATATCCATAATAGAAAATATTCTATCGGCAGCAGCGCTCGCTTCCTGAATGCGGTTATTCACGCTGCCGAGTTCCTTAATCGGCGGGATCATCTGGAATATTGCAAAAAGAAATCCCATAAACTCACTGGCACTGAGCGTGCCTTCTTTAAGCACGAGAATACCCCCGTAATAAAGAAGCACCGCACCGACAATAACCCCGAGAAATTCGGTAATCGGCGAAGAAGAATTTCTTATGCGGATTATCTTTAAAGCTATCTTAAAATATTTATTTGTTTCATCTTTAAACTTTTCATTTTCATAATTTTCCATGCCGAAAGCTTTTACAACTTTTACACCCGATATGGTTTCCTGAAGTATGCTTGTTATATCTGCAAGTTTCGACTGCAATATGCCTGTCTGCTTCCTTAATTTCCTCCCGATTAAAATTATAAAAAATGTTGAAACCGGTGCAACAATAAGCGCCCATAGAGTCAGCTTCCAGCTTATGCTCAGTGCAATAGTTAAAAACACAAGTATTGTAAGAGGTTCTTTTATAAGATTTGAAAATGTTGCGGAGATACTCGCCTGTATAATCTGCACATCATTTGTAAACCGCGAAATTAAATTGCCCACCCTCTCTTTTTTAAAGAAGCTCATCGGCAGCTTGTTCAAATGTTCATACGCTTTATCCCTCAAGTCTTTCATCGAAGCATACTCAACATACGCCATATAATTTGCCTGCAGGTAACCGAAAACGTTTTTCAAAAAGAAAGCAATAATTATCAACAAGCTTATTCTAAATAGTATTTCCATTTTATCGCCGCTCAGTACAAAATTATTGAAAGCGTTTACAACATCCTCTTTAATATTTTGTAACCAGCCGGGCACAATACCGGTTGCGGGAGATACGGTTGTTGTTGTAACCTGCTGTTTCATCGATGATTCCTGAAACAATGTATCGAGGAGCGGGATTGTGAGGTAAACAGAAACACCGCTTAGCACTGCATACAGAACAGTGAACAGGAAAGTTATAACGATCTTTCTCCAGTACGGTTTTACGAAACCTAAAATTCTTAAATATGTATCCAATTTATACCATGGTTAATAAATAATACTTTTTAAACTGCAGCCGCCGTTAATAAACAACTTTTTAATTTCATTATTCGATTTTAAATCGATCATAACAATTGAAGATTTATTTCCGATTCCGTCATCAAATATCAGCAAATCATTTGCAATAAGAAAGTTCATTCTTCCTTCGCCGACCCTTTTGAAATCAATTTTTCTATGTACTAAATCATACACGAAGAGTTCGCTCTTAATTGTCCGCTCTTTACCGGAATTGATTATTTTTCTTGTCGAAAATATTACCGCCTCGTCTTCGTTAATCCATCTTACCTCGTTAAATGAATGACCGGATGAATCAATAAAAACATCTTTATCCATTCCTGCAACTCTTAAGAAGATTGAATCACCCTTAGCAGTTAATCCGAAAACGCCTGACGGCGAAATTAATTTTGGCTGCCTGATTGTGAACGGGGGATAACCTTCTTTGATAAAATCGAACTTTTCAACTTCTTCTTTAAGCAGCTTGCCGAACGGGCTATACAACCTATTAAATTTATCAATCTCAGAGGCAATTTTTTTATCAAACTTTGTAAGCTGTATTTCAAAATTCATTCCATTCCACTGTGCAAGCAGTTGAATTGCCTCGCCTAATTCGCTTATCAGCCCGGTTTTAGAAAGCAACGGGTCCACCCTGTAAAGTTTTAATTTTTTGATGAAGGACACTCCATGCCTTGTACCGAGTTTACGTGCAGTAATAAAAAATGCATACTTTAAATCGTCGCTGTACAAAAATTCTAAAACCTTTTCTTTATCCTGGAACCAGAAAACCGAATACGAACTATCGTCAAAACTATATTTATAAATGCTCTCCTTCCCCAGCCATTTTCCCACAAAAAAGAAATGCTTTGCCTTAACCGGCTCCGATGCAACTTTAACTTTTCCGTTAAACCTGTTTTTAATATTGTCTGTACCGTTATCACCGCAGTAGTAAAAAAGTATTTGGAATACTAATACGACAAGAAGCACCGGGTATTTTGCTTGCTTACGCATATCCTCCGATCATAAGGAACAAATTTAAAATTGAGTTAACCACTTTCATAAAAATACTCCATAACGGACTATAAATAAAAATCAAAAGAATTATCGAACCGTATAATCCTAAACCGAGCAGCTTAGCTGTGTACTTATTCGGAAAAAGATCGAACAAAATGTGCGAACCGTCCAGCGGTGGAATCGGCAGCGAGTTAAACACAAAAAGAAACACGTTAAGGAATACTCCGTACCAGAGTATGTTTATCAACAATTCTTTATTGCCGGGAAAGACTGCCGCCGTTAGTTTTAGAAGAGAAAAAAGTAAAACGGCAAGGAACAAATTGGATAGCGGTCCGGCGAAGGAAACAAAAGCATCATCCCTAAGCGGGTTTTTAAAATTTCTCATATCCACCGGTACGGGTTTCGCCCACCCGATTAACGCAAAGCCCGAAGCAAAAGCTGCTATCGGCATAAGTACCGTTCCAATCAAGTCAATGTGCTTCAAAGGATTGAGTGTTAGCCTGCCACTTTGTTTTGCAGTGTTATCGCCAAGTTTATTTGCAGTGTAAGCATGGGCAAACTCATGAATAGCAATTGATATTAAAAAGACCGGAATAAATAGTAAAAAGTTTATTAGCTTTTGGCTTAACTGGATATCGGGCAAAATTAACCTCTCGGATGAAAATCTTTATGAACCTGTTTTATAAATTCCCTGTCTATGTGCGTGTAAATTTGCGTTGTCGAAATATCGGCATGTCCCAGCATTTCCTGAACTGCTCTTAAATCTGCACCTCCCTCGAGCAAATGAGTTGCGAATGAATGGCGAAAAGTATGCGGATGAACTTCCTTTTTAATTCCGGCTTCTTTGCAGTAACGGTTTATTATTTTCCATACTCCCATTCTCGACAGCTTTGTTCCGCGGTTATTCAAAAACAGGATGTTCTCGCTTTTCAAACGTTTCTCGAGTAATGGTCTGCTTTTCTGTAAATACTCTTCAATCCATTTAATTGCCGAGCTTCCGATCGGAATAATTCTTTGCTTCGAACCCTTCCCGAATACCCTTATAACTTCTTCTTTAAAAAACAGATCGGAAATTTTCAAATTAGTTAGTTCCGATACCCTGGTACCGCAGGCGTACAGAAGTTCTAATAATGCTCTATCCCTTAGCCCGAGCTTCCTGCTTATATCGGGCGAGGAAAGTATTTTATCAACTTCATTTATAGTTAATACTGCGGGCAGGCTTTTTGAAAGCTTCGGTGAACTAAGTTTTTCCGTGGGGTCATTTATAATATACCTATTCAAATAAAGATACTTGAAGAAACCCCTTATAGAAGAAAAGTAGCGGGATGCGGTTCTGCCGGTTAGTTCCAGCTCATTCAGCATTTTGAAGAATTCATTCAGATGAATAAGTTTAATTTCGGAGGGATCATTTAATCCTTTGTCTTCCAGGAAATTCAACAATGAAATTATATCGCTTTTATATGACGCAACTGTATTATCCGAAAGATTCCTTTCCAGCTTAAGCACTGTAAGATATTCTTTTAGAAAAGTTTCCATTACTCATCTTTATCTTCGGTAATTCCTTTTTCAATCTCTTCCTGTTTCGGATAACGTATTCGCTTGTAATGCTGCCCGAGAAGAATACTAATGAATATCTTTTTTAACTTTGCTATATCACTTAAAGTAACCGGTGAATTATCTAACTGCCCGTCATTGAGACGTGAATTAAAAATGCTGTCGATCACATTTTCAACTTTTTCATTATCCGGTTCTTCAATCGACCTCACCGCCGATTCACAACCATCCGCGAGCATAATTATTGCGGTTTCTTTTGTGCTGGGTTTCGGTCCGGGATACCGGTAATCGTCGATGTTTACTTTATCTTCACCGTACAGTTTTTTAGCACGCTCATAAAAGTAAGTCATTACGGTCGTTCCATGATGCATAGGAATAAAATCTATTATCTCCTGCGGTAAATCATTCTCTCTGGCTAAATTTCTTCCTTCAACAACATGGCTTTCAATTAAACGAACACTTTCTTCCGGCATTAAATTTTCATGAATGTTTTGATTGTTCAACTGGTTTTCTACGTAGTTCTGTGGTGTAATTATTTTCCCGATATCATGATAATACGCTCCAACCCTTGCAAGCAAGGGGTTTGCACCGATTCTTTCTGCAGCAGCTTCTGCCATGGTACCCATTGTCATCGAATGATTAAAAGTTCCGGGTGCTTTCTGCGCTAACTCTCTAAGCAGCGGTCTGTCAAAGTTTGAAAGCTCGAGCAGTGTTAGGTCTGTTGTTATATTAAAAATCCTTTCGAAGAAAATCAGTAAGCCGTAAGTTAGAACCGGGCTGATAAGCGCATTCGACCCGGCAAAAGCAAGTTCAACAAGCATAGAATCGAGCGGGGCAAACCGTTCCAGTCCGAATGCAACTATCGAAGCAGTATAACCGAGTAAAATAAATTGGAATGAGCGGAATATTTGAGTCCGGTTTTTAATATCCCGCACTGTATAAACCGATAAACCGCCTGCAATAAGGTTCATTGCCGTAAAAGTATATTCATTGCCGCGAAGAGCGCCGATGATAAACGTTAAAATTATGGTAGTGTAAATTCCCATCCTCGAATCAAATATGATTGTAAACAGCATTGCGGCGGCAGGGATGAAAATAAGGAATTGAAGCGGCGCCTGAACTTTTACCTGGTTCGTAAGAAAAGTTATAAAAGAGACAAAAATAATTATCAAAGAAATTAATATTAGTTTACTGTTATCTTTAAATATCTTCTTCCTGAATAAAATCAAATAAACGGTAAGCAGCATAATAAACAGCGCTATATGAATAAACTTTCCTATAAACTGCAATAGCAATCCCTCTGTTCCTATTGTATCGCCCTTTGCCTCTTTAAATGATTGTATTTTTAATTTTGCTTCCTTGGTTATCCTTTCATGCTTTGCAATTATCCTCTCGTTCTCATTAACAATTCCCGAATACCTAGATACATTATTCTTTGCCTGCTCAATTTCCTCATCGGTCAATTCCTTGCTGAATTCATAATTAGGTATTAGAAAATGGATGGTATATTCCAGGAGAGCGTTCTCTATGTCTTCGGGATAGTTTAATTTTTTAAGATCTTTTGCTATCTCGCTTTTCGCCTGATTGTAAAAAAAATATTTATCGGCTTTTTCAATTTTATCGACATTACCCGTTCTTATCGCTATACTATCTTTTGTAATATCACCGGAGTTAATACTTAAAACGCCTTTCTTATAAACTTCATTAAGAACAAAACCTGCGGCAATAAATAAGTTTCTCAGCTTGGGCCCCTTTGTTCGAATTAAATTTCTTTCGCGCAATCTTATACTTTTAAATTTTTCATAGGATGATGTACTGAGAAATGTAGGATTGTTTAATTTAACCGAGTCGGTATGCAAATCCTTGTCCAAAATTTCAACAAGATAATTACTGTAACTTCTTAACGAATCGATACTCTTTGCAGCAAAATCCGATTTATTAAGAAAGACAGGGTAAACACTTTCTTCCGCTGCTTTTAATTCCCGGTTATAAATATCGTCACTCTTAATTATAGGAAAACTGAACGGGGCGATAAGATCATCATTTAACCAGATGGCTCCTTCCGTCACTTCCGATTCTATCGATTCCCCTTTAGGAAACATAAGTACAATAAGCATTACCGTTACAAAACCGATCAGGAATTTGTAAAGTAATTGTTTTGTGCTTATTTGATCTCTTATCTTATCCATTATTTTCTTTTTTTAGCACTTAATAACATATCTAAAAATTCTGCAATGCCGTTATTATTATTTGTGTTTTCGGTTACATGATCAGCCATTCTTATCAGCTCGGGAATGGCGTTTGCAACGGTAACTTTAATTGCTTTCGATTCGAACATACTAATATCGTTATACCAATCGCCCATTACAACCGCCTGTTCGGGGTTGATGTGAAGGTATTTGAGCAATCTTTTTAAAGCTTTGCCCTTTGTCGAGCCGGCTCTTCTTATTTCAAGATAATAAATACCGGAATATCTTTGAGATCTAAAAAAAGATGCGGTGCATCCAAAAGCATTCGGAAACGTAAACTTATCTCTGACAAATTCAATCGACTCTTTTACATCACCGGCATAAACAATTTCAAGCGTGTTGCCAAGATAATTATTATATGAGTGAACCTCTTTATACTTAGCACCGTATTTATTTAACAGCTTAGGAATCGCACTATTATATTCTGTATAATAAATCGCATCCGAATGGCAAAGCGCAATATTCAGCAAATAATTTTCTGCATACTTTATCGCTTTCTTAACATAAGTTTCTCTTATAAAAGACTCATAAATTGTTTCCTCGCCCGGGAACTCCTTTATAACACAACCATCGAGAGAAATAACAGGATTACTTATCTCCAGATCTACCGCATAGTTCAATACGGCAGAATGTAATCTTCCTGTGGCAAATGAAAAAAGAACACCATGCTTGTGTAATTCTTTTATAAGCTTTTTTGTTTCTTCCCCGATTGAACCGTCATCTGAAATAAGAGTTCCATCGAGATCGGAAACAACGATTTGTACATTTTGTAATCTTTCCTTATCGGTCATAAAACGCTACTTAACTATACTTTCCCAGCCCTGTTTTGAAAGATTTCTATAAATTACAAAAACAGATAGAATTGATAATAATAAAGAAATAATAAATTCGGTAAAATAGCCAAAGATTAAATTACCTATACCGAATAATATAGAATAAACAAGAATAACTCCAAACACCCAATTTACGAACATTATTAAAAAATTACCGTCACTTTTTACATCCGGTAATGAATCGGAAACTTTTTTCCATAATCGCCCTCCGGGATGTATCCTGCGGTAAAACGATTCCAGCACCTCGTTACTCGTCGGTTCTGTTAAAAAAGTTACTATGAGCCAAACAATTGAAGTTGAAGGAACCAGGATTAAAAGCGTATCCGGAAATTTAATATCAAACAAAATGAGCAGGGGATAGATAACAAAGGGAGTTATCATTGCAGAAATTTCAGACCATGCATTAACTCTCCACCAAAACCATCTTAATATTAAAACCAAACCGACACCTGCGCCGCACTCCATTATAAATTCCCATGCACCGGATATTCTTGTTATTAATAAAGTTACAACTAAAGATATTAACATAAGTATAATTGTCGCTGCTCTCGATGATTTAACATAATGCTTTTCATCTTTATCTTTAATTAGAAACCTTCTGTAAAAATCATTTATTATGTAAGATGTTCCCCAGTTAAGCTGTGTAGCAATAGTACTCATATAAGCCGCAAAAAAAGCAGCAACCAATAATCCTTTCAAACCTGCCGGTAAAAAATCTCTCATCGCATAGATATAACCCATTCCTTTAGCATTATCGGCAAGCTCCGGGTAGAGTGCAAGCGAACATAATCCAACAATAATCCAGGGCCATGGTCTAAGAGCATAATGCGTAACCTGAAAAAATAAAGTTGCAAACAGAGAATGTTTTTCATCTTTGGCAGACATCATACGCTGGGCAACATACCCGCCGCCGCCCGGTTCCGCACCCGGGTACCACGATGCCCACCATATAATTCCAATGTATGCTAAAAATGATGTAACGGTAAGCGCAAAAGCCCCGCCAACCGATTTGACACTACTTAAATCGGGAAAGAAGTTAAACATAAAATTGGGCAGCTTATTTTGCAGCCCTTCGATACCGCCGATGCTTGAAGAATTAACTACCAGAATAGCAAGAACAATGCACCCTGCCATAGCGATAAAAAACTGAAATGCGTCGGTTACCACAACACCCCACAAACCTGATAAAGCAGAGTAAGCAGCAACCATGAGCATGCACGCAAATACGTAATAATAAACCTGCGTTTCTGCAATCCCGAACAGCCCGATTAATATGATCGCTAAAGCTTTATTCACCCAGCCCATTATTATCACGTTCATAAACAAGCCGAGATAAACTGCACGAAAACCTCTTAAAAACTTTGCCGGCTTACCGGAATAGCGAATTTCGGCAAACTCTACTTCGGTCATTATTCCTGCTCTTCGCCACAATCTTGCGAAGAAAAATACCGTTAATATTCCACCGAATGCAAAATTCCACCATATCCAATTACCGGCAATGCCGTTTTTTGCAACAAGCTCTGTTACGGCAAGGGGTGTATCTGCGGCAAATGTTGTAGCAACCATCGAGAGGCCGGCAAGATACCAGGGAAGATTCCTGCCGGAAAGAAAGAATTCCTCCGTGCTCTTACCTGCACGGCGTGAGTAATATACTGCTATTCCGAACGAAAATATGAAATAAGCAATTACTATAAGAAAATCGAATAATCCCAATCGCTATTCATTTAATTATTAAAATTTATCAATTGGCATAATATATGAAAACTGATTTATTTATGGGAGATTTTTTGATGTCTTCCGGCACAAGAGGTTAAAATTCCGTATAGTTTTAACCGGTAATAATGAGTTCACTCGAAAAAGCTAGTGTTTTTAGATTGTTGTCCATCCCGATTTAGCGGGAAAAGCGGGAATCTATTAAAATTTTTAATTTTTTTTGATCCCTGTTTCCACTATGATTCCCCTCTTAAAGCGGACTCATTAGCATTTATAAACTTAAACAAATGGTTTTTTGTTGATTTTCTCGATATATAACGCTTTAATCGCATGACGGTAATAATAATAACTGTAATATTGCTTTTCTTACTTGCTGTGTTCTTGCTGATACAGAATCACAGAATACATAAAAGGAAGATGTATTATAGAGACCGGATTATGCTTGAATCAATTCTGGAGAAAAAACCCGGGTCAGAAGAAACCGCACCCGTGGCGGAGAATCATTCAAACCCTATGTTCACTTTATCGGAAGACAATCATCCGGGAACCGATCAATATAGTTTCGAGGATGCCCCTGTTAATAAAAGCACACAATATTCTGATAATGGTGTAAAGCTATTAAAATCTAAATGTTATGCCGAAGCGATAAAATATTTAAATAAATCGATAGACCTCAATCCAAGCGATGGTTCAACATACTATTACAGAGGTTTAGCAAAGTTCCATCTTAAACTTTACCAAAACGCTATTGAGGATTTTACCGAATCGATGCTGAAGAAAGCAAATAACAAGGAAGCTTTTTTTCAAAGGGGAATTGCAAAACTGAAATTGGGCAACAAACAGGGAGCGCTTCAGGATTTTTACGATTATATATTCATTGAAAAGGGTAATCCTGAAGCTTTTTATCAAAAAGGTTTATTGGAACTTGAAAAAGGAAATTACAGAACGGCTATTGAAGATTTCAGCAATGTGATAATACTAAACCCGAATCACGAATCTGCTTATTTTAGAAGAGGATTAGCCAAACGGGAAACAGGTGATGACACCGGAAGCTGTGAAGATATGAAAACCGCTTTTGAAAAAGGAAACCTCGAGGCATATCATTATTTAAAAGAATGCAGTAAATAATATTACTCCCTGCTCTTTTTAGCAAATGTAATTGCTGAGCCGACCGCTATAGTTACAATAACCCCTATTAAAGTGTACCACGTCCAGCCAACAATCTTTAATGATATTACCAATATCATAAAGAGTATTCCCGATGCAAAGCCGGCTAATACGGCATTCTGTTTTACCCTTTTGAACAACAAACCAAGCAGGAACGTACCGAGCAATCCACCGTATGTAAACGACGCAATACTTAATGCGATTTCGACAACCGCAAGAGAACTTTTTCTGAATATCATTGCCGAAATAATCAGCAAAGCAGCCCACAAAATTGTAAGAAGACGTGAAATTTTTAGTTTCTTCTCCTCGCTTATATTTTTGCCGCATAGCGGTGTGTAGATATCGATCATTGTAGAAGAGGAAAGCGAACTCATTGAACCGGCAAGTGTTGACATTGCGGCTGCGAACAATCCCGCAATAATAATTCCCGTAATTCCGGGCGGCAGCACCTCGATAATAAATATGGGAAACACCTCATCCGATTTAACATTCATCGGACCGTAAAAAGCATAGAGCATTACACCCAACATAAGAAAAAGAGCAAATTGGAAAATGATAATTACTCCGCTCCCGATAACGGCTTTTTGTGCACTCTTCAGGTTTTTAGTAGCAAGTAATCTTTGCACTATAAGCTGATCGGTGCCGTGCGAAGCCATGGATAAAAACGCACCGCCGATTATTCCGCCAATTAATGTGTACGGGTCGCTGAAAAATCCGGATAGCCCGTTTTCAAAACCTAAATTGATAATAGAAAATTTATTGTCCGATGCAGCACTTTTAACTACGGTTGCCCAGCCATCGGGAAGCATATTTAGCAAATAAACTGCTGCAAGCAAAGCGCTTCCTAAATAGAGAAACATTAAGACCACATCTACTTTAATTACGCCTTTTAAACCGCCGGTATAAGTATAAATAAGCGAGAATACGGCTATAATAATAAGCGCAATTGCAGGGTCAACTTTAAGAATCAGATATAGCGGAATAGCCGTAGCAAACAATCTTACCCCGTCGGCAGCAGTTCTTGTTATAATGAAAACAACGGAGGCAAATGTGCGGGCTTTACCACCGAATCTTTCCTCGAGGTAGGTATAAGCGGTTTTCAATTCACCTTTGTAGTATGCCGGCAGAAATACCTTTGCTACAATTATTCTTCCTATTAAATAACCGAAGGTAACCTGCAGAAAGTTCATGTTGGTAAGATATGCAAGACCGGGAATTGAAATAAAAGTTAATGTGCTCGTTTCGGCAGCAACAATCGAAAAACAAGCCATCCACCATGGAACCTGCTTCGAACCTAAAAAATAATCTTTAATAGTTTTCTGCTTCCCGCCCGAAAGCGAACCGAACACGGCAATTCCAATCAGGAAAGAAACGATTATAATGTAATCAACTATTGTTGCATTCAATGTAATTGGTTTTTTGTTAACTATGTATTGCGATATTATTCCGGCAATAAAAAGGGTTACATTTAATCTACTTGTAATTTAATTTTCAGTTTTTGATTTTTTATCGAACTCACTCTTATCTCTCTTAAAAAGAGGGGAGATCATGGGAAAATGCGAAAACCAAATATGAATTATATTATAACTTCTCCACAAATTAAACGCACAGTAAATAATTGCCGGGTTAATAACTACAAAAAAAAGCATCCTTCCGGTGAGGGATGCTTTTTGTTATGTTCTTATTTTAAAGAATCTTCAACGATGTTTTTATTAAGAGAAACTCTAATTTACTTTCTTCAAATCTTCAAAAGCTTCCTCAACCGTATTGTAGACGGGCAGCACCCTGTTTAATTGGGTAATTTGAATGAGAGAGTAAACCTTTTGCGAAGGAGCTGCTAAACGCATATGCCCCTCGTTTGCACTGAGAATTCTGTTTGCCACTAATATTGCACTTAGCCCCGAACTATCACAGCTTTCAACTTCGCTTAAATCCAGGATAAATTTGTTCGCACCTTCAACTTTCAGCAATAAGGTAAATTCCCCTTTAAGAAGCCCCGATATATTTGTATCAAGACGCTTTTCGTTCAGTTTAAAAATTGTAATATCGTCTTTTCTTTTAATTTCAAAATCCATTATAAAATCCTATAACATTTTCAGGCAATTTAATAAATTTTTATAAGAAATCTTCGGGTTTGTTTCATTATTAGCTATTTGAAGATTATAAACCTTATCGGCAAAATCCTTTCTGAAACCAATCCTTATCTTTGCATCGACCAAAACAGTGACGTAGCTGTAAAATAATTGTTCGCTTCTGTTAAGGTCTAATATCGCATCGAAATTTTTCTTTGTTAACCGGGTTATTAAATTTTTATTCGGAAGATCGATTTTGTTTAAATCCCTGATACCATGCTCAATTGTTTTGCCCCTTAGCTGAAGAGGCAGCAAACTGACACGGTAATCGTAAGTTAATATTGTTACTTCTTTTTCCATTTGTACGAGAAAGTTAATAACCTCTACAGCGTACTTAAAATCCCCCTCATTCCCGGGCATTAGAATTAGAAACGTTAAAGCTTTGTTCAAAACTTCAGAAAAAGACTGCTGACTAAAATTGCTTTTTTTAAGCTTCAGTCTCACTACAAATTTCGCAGCTTTTTCTTTAAGCATTCAACTCATTCCTTCGATGGATTGTTAAAAAGTTTTATCAATTCATTTTCGTCAATAACATTAACACCAAGCTTTTTTGCTTTTACTAATTTCGAACCTGCTTTTTCACCGGCTACAACGTAATCGGTGTTTTTACTAACACTCGAAGTTATTATACCTCCAAGCGCTGTTATTTTATCTTTGGCATCCTCTCTCGTAAAATTATTCAACTTACCGGTTAATACAAATGTTTTCCCTGAAAAGAAATTATCCCCGGGGGTCGATTCTTTTGGCTTCTCGAGTTTAAAATTCAGTCCGGCTTTTTCCAACAGCTTAATAATTTCCAGATTTTCCTTTTTGCCGAAGAACAGCTTTACACTCTTTGCAATACTCTCACCAATTTCATAAACTTCCATAAGCTCTTCTTCCGATGCCTTCATCAACTCATCAATCGACCGGAAATGTTCTGCGAGTTTTTTTGCCACTCCCTCACCCACGTATCTTATTCCCAGCGCAAATAAAACTTTATCGAACGGTTTTTTCTTGCTTTCTTCAATTGCATTTAAAAGATTATCGACACTCTTTTCCCCTAATCTTTCAATATTAATCAGCTCGTCTCTTTTTTCTTTAAGATGATAAATATCCGCATAAGTTTTAAGTAATCCTTTTTCAACGAGCAGGTCAATTAATGCCTCGCCCAAACCCTCAATATCCATAGCGGTGCGGGATGAAAAATGTTCGAACCGTCTTTTAATCTGTGCAGGACATTCGGGATTTTCGCAGTATAATGCTACTTCGTCCGGAGGATTAAAAAGCGGAGATGCACAGACGGGACAGACGTCGGGCGGTTCTACGGGCTTGCTTTCTTTATTCCTTTCGCTTAATACTACGGCTACAATTTTAGGAATAACATCGCCGCCTTTTTCAATTACAACTTTATCACCCTCTCTTATGTCTTTCCTTTTTATCTCATCGATATTGTGCAGCGTAGCCCTGCTTATTGTTGAACCGGCAAGGAAAACCGGTTCGAGTTCCGCTACGGGGGTAACCGAACCCGTACGTCCTACCTGCCAAACAATTTCTTTAATAGTTGTAAATGCCTGCTTTGCTTTAAATTTAAAAGCTACCGCCCACCTTGGTGATTTTGCAATACTACCGAGAATATTCTGCTGCTTAATCGAATTAACTTTTATAACTGCCCCGTCAATTTCATATTCGAGCGAATCTCTCATTGCTTCAAACTCTTCGCAGACTTTAATCACCTCATCCATACCGGCGCATTTTCTGTAATTATCATTCACTTTAAATCCGAGCTTTTTTAACAATTCCAGGTTTTCCTGCTGCGATCTCAATTCATCACCGGGACTTATAAGCATATACATAAAATTATTGAGCGGTCGTTTTGCCACTACTTGTGGATCCTGAAGCTTTAATGTTCCGGCGGCTGAGTTTCTCGGATTAGCGAATAGTTTTTCACCGTTTTTTTCTCTTTCTTCATTTAGGCGTTCAAAATCTTTAATATTCATGAATATCTCACCGCGCACTTCAATATCGTTCAGCTTATACGGTAAATTATTCGCCTTCTTTAATCTGAGCGGAATTGTTCGTATTGTACGAACATTGTTTGTAATCTCTTCACCAACTATTCCGTCGCCTCTTGTTGCCGCAGTTTTTAGTAAACCGTTCACATAATTCAAGCTTACCGAAGCACCGTCTATCTTAAACTCAACGATGTATTCTACTTTTTCTCCTTCAGGCAATGCTTCTTTTATCCTCCTGTCGAAATCGTAAAGCTCTTCTTCGTTGTACGTGTTAGCTAAGCTGAGCATGGGAATTTTATGTTTAACCGGTTTGAAATCTTTGGTAAGGTCTTTGCCAACCCTTTGAGTGGGTGAGTCGGGTGTGATCAGTTCCGGATGTTCTGCCTCTAATTTCTCCAGGTCTTTTACAAGTTTATCATACTCTTCGTCGCTTATCGTCGGTTCGGTGAGCACATAATATTTGTAATCATGTTCTCTTATTTGCTCACGAAGAGATTCGATTTTTTTTTCAATCTCCGAGGGCATTTATTTCTGATTTAATTTTGGTGGTGAGTGTAATTTTTCTATACCGCTCGCATCGACTTTAAAATATCTTACTACTCTCTTCTTTCCTTCAAAATCAAGCTTAACATCGTTTAGCTTTAATGAAACAACACCGGAGTTACCTAATGTGAGTTTAAAGTTGTTGTTGGTTTTTAATGTGATGGTATTGCCGGGATACAGCATATAATCTTTCGACCGTATATCATCGAACATCACCAATACCCAGGCGGAATCGGTGGAATCGACATTTGTAACGGTAAGCGTAAGCTCTTCGGGAACAACTTGCGAAGTATTTTCTTCCCGGATCTTTTTTTCTTCGATGTATCTGTTCGGCGTATCCTTCAGCACTTCTTCATAGGGTTTTTCCTCAACAATTATATCAGAACCGTTGCTTATGAATAAAAAGTAAATAAGAACGCTCAGGAAAACAACACCGGCAAACGCACCGGCAATTACCATGTTTCGACTTATCTTTATCGGTTTACTTTCAACATTTTCATTTTGATCGTACGAGGAATATGTTTTACCCGCTGTTTGTTTCGTTTCGTGTGTTTCGGTGTGTTTGGTTTCGTGCGTTTCAATGTGTTTGCTTTCAACATCACCGGCAGGTTCATCCGGCGGCTCTTCATCTAAATCAATCTTTTTACCTGCTTTAGCAGCATCATACTTTTCCGAAACTTCTTCCTCATCGAGACCCACTACTTTGGCGTATTGCTTAATAAACGCTTTTACGTATAGCTCGGGTAGAAAAGAAAAGTCTCCGCTTTCGATTGCTTCGAGAAATTTCAAATCAATTCTTGTTTTAGCAGAAACCTGCTGGAGAGTAATTCCCGATTTCTCTCTCGCTTCCTTTAATTCTTCAGCAAAAATTTTTAACATATTACAAAAAATATTTTATGATAAACTAAATTTCATCAACCGGTTTTTACTAACTTGGCGGCAAAAGCTCCGTCCATTTTATGCTTATGCGGATATGTTTGAATGCATCCATGCTCGTCCAATATTTCATCCGGGAATTTACCTTCGGCATTTTCAAGTTCGAAGTTAGAATGACTGTTCAAAAACTTTTCAACTATTTGGTAATTTTCTTCCGGCTCTATTGAACATGTACTGTAAACGACAACACCGCCCGGCTTAACTAATTCCGCTGCTTTACATAACAGGTTATATTGCAGTTCGTTTAATCCGCGCAAATCAAAAATATCCTTCTTCCATTTGATGTCCGGCTTCTTAGTTAAAGTGCCCGACCCCATACATGGAACATCCGCAAGCACCCTGTCAAATTGCCCGTCCTGATATACCAACGCATCGGTTTCAATAGTTTTGATACTGCTCAACCCGAGTCTTTGCATATTGCGCCTAAGTATTTTTAACCTGCATTCAAATCTGTCTATCGCAACTATCTGCCCGTCATCATGCATTAAGGCGGCAATATAAGCGGTTTTACCACCCGGTGCCGCGCAAAGATCCAGTATGTGCATCCCATCCCGTACCTGCAGCAGCCGGCATGCAAGCCCGGCACTTTCATCCTGAATATTAAAATAACCTCTGACAAAATATTCCCAAGCAGTAATATTGGTAAGATTCTGAAGTTTAAAAAATTCCGGCAGGAACTTACCGGGGTTGTATCTTAGTTTTACGGAGTCTAAAAGAGATTTAAATTCCTCGGGTTGAACCCGTAGAGCATTTATTCTTAATGTAAGATAGGGTTTTTCATTATTTGCAATTAAAAGTTTTTCGGTTTCCTCTTTCCCGAACCGTTCCAAATATCTTTTTACCATCCAGGAAGGATGAGAATAATAAGCACTTAAATATCCTACAACATCCTCATCGGGATTGGGATACCGGATAGATTCTTTGCTGCGAATAATATTTCTTAAAACTGCGTTTGTAAGTCCCGCTGGTTTTGAACCCTGCAATTTTTTAACAAACTCAACCGCTTCATTTACAGCAGCGTAATCGGGAACTCTATCGAGAAACATTATCTGGTAAAGCGCTACGCGCAAACCGTTTTTTAAATTTGGTATGGCTTTCGAAAAAGTTCCTTTATAAAAACCGTTTAAAATCCAGTCAAGCCGTCCCATCCATCTTATAACGCCGTGTACAATTTCGTACAGCAAAGCTTTGTCAGGACCGGCTAATTCGGTGTTTCTCATTTCATTATCGAGCAGCCGGTCTAAATATGCATCCGTTCTTTCGATACGGTTTAGAATTTTAACTGCTAACCCGCGAACTCCTTCATATAATCCTTTTACAGAATGATGCTCTAATGTAAATTCATTGTTTTTCAGGTTCTCTTCATCCATTGCGTTCTTCTTTCGTTAGATTAAATATATCTTCAAATAATTTTTCGTCTTCTGTTGTAAATTTTTTATTTCTTCTACTCAAAACCACTTTTGCAGTTTGAATACTTTTACTCAAATCATAAGTTGTAATGCCATCCGATCCTCCCCAGGAAAAGGATGGAATGTATTTGTCTGGAAAACCGGCGCCGAATATATTACAAGAGAAACCGATAATAGTTCCGGTGTTAAACATTGTGTTAATTGCAGATTTAGAGTGATCACCAATTATCACACCTAAAAATTGTGAGCCGGTATCTATTGTATAGCCATTCAAAGTAACTTTTATTGTGCTGTAATTATTTTTCAAGTCGCTGCAGTTTGTATCGGCGCCAAGATTAACCCAGCTTCCAAGATAAGCGTGACCAATAAACCCGGAGTGCTGTTTGTTTGAATGGGGCAGAACAATTGTGTCTTCCACTTCGCCGCCAATCTTGCAAACACTTCCAATACTTACGTTCTCATAAATTGTTGCACCGCTTTTTATCTTCGATGATTTACCGATATACGCCGGTCCTTCGATAACAGCGTTTGGAAAAATGAATGCGTCCTCATCGAGCAGTACTGCTCCTTTGGATGCATCGATAACCACACCCGGTTTAATCGTTACATTTTGCCTTATAAATATTTTATCCGGATTAACAAAATTTACCCCGGCAAAATCATCAAGGTGTGTAATAAAATACCCCGTTTTCCGCAAATGTTCTATATCATTTACAATCTCAGGTCCGTTGTTTGCAATCATTTCCCATAAATAGTTATAACATTCAGCATCCGTTTCCACACTGAAAATTCCATCTAATAAATCCGCAGTTATCGCATCCGGCAGATGAGCTTTTATTTTGGATAAATTTTCCCCGCTCAACTTTGCAAGGATAACCGTATCACCATTTTTATAAACAATATCTTCATCGCCAATATTAGCTACCAGGTTTTTAACATCACTGCTTAAAGCTATTCTTCCATTAATAAATACACACTCATCTCCCGTGATACTGTTTATTTTAAAATTCGGGTTGCCTGATCGGGTCGCCTGTTCCAGGTATTTTCTGCAGTGCAGAGAAATATCTGCTTCTTCAAACTCTGCGAGAATTTTTTCTTTTAAGGATCTGACACCGCAGACCAGATCATATACCGGACGTGAAAGCGTTAACGGGTAAAAGTTTGAATATTTATCGTCTTCAAAAATGCAGATATGCATCGGTCATTCTTATTTTAATTCAAAAATGAAATTTAAACTATTTTAAGATAAGATTCTTTAACCGAATTTGGGACAAAATGCGGTTTCATCCAGAACTACTGTTATCCAAATAATTTTTTTTGTTGAATAAAAATTTATCATCTAATATTAAATTAAACATTTCACTAAATCCATAAACTCAATCCCCTGTGGGGCTGTCTAAAAAGTAATTTCTACCGAAATGTCATTCCCACTAAAGTGGGAATCTGATGTATAATTAGAATTTTAGATCCCCGTTTTCACGCATAGGCGTCAACTTAAGAATTGTTTTTTAATAGCTGACCGATAAAAAGGCAATTTTTATTGAATTGCCACGACCTTTAGGTCGTGGATTAAATTAACTAACTGACTATTGGCTTTAGCCAAAAATGAAGAAGGAGTTGTGACTAACGCCATAATATACTTGGGCTTACAAGTCCCCCGACTTAAAAGTCGGGTCAATTAAGTTGACGCACATGCGTTTTCACGGGAATGACACAATAATCTTCACTTTTTAGACAGCCCCAATTAAAGGGGGATGAGTTTCTCTTACAGCTTTAGTGATGAATGTTACTTCTAATTCATTTTATTTTGGACAGATGTGTTTAAAACAAAAAAAGCCGGTTGAACCGGCTTTTTAAACTCTCACATTTCAAAGAAATTATTTCTTTGCAGCCTTTTTCTTTCCGTATTTCCTGTTGAACTTTTCAACTCTACCCGCCGTATCCACAAGCATTTGTTTCCCGGTAAAGAACGGGTGCGAACCGCTGGAAATTTCCAATTTAACTAACGGATATGTATTACCGTCTTTCCATTTAACAGTATCGCTTGTCCTTATCGTCGATCTGCTGAGTATCGAAAAATCGCATGACGGATCCTGAAACACAACGGGTCTGTATTCCGGATGAATACCTTTTTTCATTTTTTTAGTCCTGTCTTATTTACAAATTTTCGAGCAATAAATATATGAATTTTGATAAATAATTCCAATGAAATTAGATTTTGACAAGAGGATAAAGAAATAACACAAACAACACAAATTGCAATGGATTTATAAATTTATTGTGTCGATACAAGTGAAACATTATTGCAATAATAAAGGTTTTATAGGTTTATTAGCACACAAATTTCCTTTTATTTTGAGTAATAACAAAGGAAATACTATAAAAATTTTGACTTAAATTATTTAATATATTACCTTCTTAAAGAAATTTTTACTAAAGATATTTTAGAGGGAAATTATGAAATATCTATACTTCCTTTATATAATATTACTTCTCCACACCGGAAGCATAACTGCACAGCAGGTTGATACAACAAGAGAATTTATTAATTACAGAAGAACCGATCCCAACTCCCAACCGCCAACCTCCTACTACCAACAACCCAAAGAACAAGTCTTTCCACCCGGTTGGAATACCGGCACACTTGGTAAAGTAACAACAGGCACAGGGGTATGGACTGAACTAAACCCAAAAGTACCAAGGGTAAATTATTATGGAATATACTTTCTTAACCCCGATACAGGCTGGGCTTGCGGGGGAAGCGGGGCAATAATAAAAACTACTGATGGAGGGGAAGACTGGACAACTGCAGAAACTCCTGTTACCAGTTTGCTATTTAAAATACATTCTTATAACGGACAAATAGTAATAGCAGCAGGATTTGAAAATACAATTCTTCGCTCGAGTGATGGAGGAGAAACATTTGAACAGATATCAAGCGGTTTGAGCAGTGACACAAAATTTTGGGGAGTGCAGATGTTGAACGATACACTTGGCTGGATATGCGGAATGTATCAAACGCTGCTTAAAACAACAGACGCAGGGCTAAACTGGCAGCAGGTCTTCCCTGGATTAAACCAGCACTACTGGTCTTTGGAGTTTTTTACAGAGCAATATGGTTTTATTGTTTGCGGAGGAGGAAAGGTATTGAAGACAACAGACGGGGGAAATAACTGGACCCAAATCCAAGCCGGAGATACAAGAGCATTATACACAATAGACATAATTGACAGCTTACACATAGCAGCAGCGGGAGAAGGGGGAAAAAATGTATACAGCAGTGACGGTGGCGTAACGTGGGTAACTAATTTTGATCTACCTGTTCTAACTGCGACTAACTGGATAGAGTTTGTAAATATAGACACGGGCTATTCTGTACAGGATGGCTGGGAGATGAGAAAGACGACAGACCGTGGACAGAACTGGTTTAATCCAAATACAGGAAACCTTGGCGGTGAATGGCAGATAGAATTGTTTGAAAGCGGAACCGGATATTCAACAGGTTACGATTTATTTGTTTATAAACGAACCGATGGACTGGATAATTGGAAAAATCTATTTCTTAATAATAGCTGGAGTGATGTGTTTTTTATAGACGAGATGAAAGGA
>BDSV01000079.1 GCA_002898075.1 bacterium BMS3Abin03 | reverse complement strand
TTAGATAAATAGACACACATTTTGTCCATTATATTCTTTCAAGCCATCTCTCAAAAAACACGTCGTAAATAAAGTAATAATTATCTTCCTTATAAATCATTTCTTTATTCAGCAATGCTGCTAATGCGGTTTGGACGGAGCTTGCAGCGGTAAGACTATGAGTTTTAATAAATTCTTTTGATAAAAGTTTTTTTGCGCTGCCTTCCTTTGCAATAGCTTCGAGTAAGTTCCATTGGAAGCTTGTCAACAGGTTTCGATAATTGATATAAACCGATACGTTTTCTTGAAGTATATCAAGAAGTGTTTTGCCTATTATCTCATCGGTGATTGACTTAAACGGAAGCCCGTACAGCCGGTTACAAAAAAATTGAACGTAGTAGGTATGATTTCGTGTGATTTTTAGGATCCTATCTATATGTTCATCCTTTATCCGTTTTTTACCTTTTTCGAATTTCGATCCGATGAATTTCTTATAGCGTTCATATTCTATTTTTTCCAGATGGAGAAGCTCTGTACTTTGATAAAATGGTCTTCCATACTTACCGAACATCGACAACAAAATGTGTTTATGGCTACCGGAAAAAATAAACGTGGCATTATTCGTACTTTGAACATTAGCCCTGAGAGTTGCTTCTACATTCTTTTCGGGATAGTTTACAATCTGCTGAAACTCATCAATCGCAATTACAATTCGTTTCTTTTGCTTCTTAATATATTTAAAGATTTTTTCGAGTGTTTGAGAAACTTCTTTATCGGTTTCCAGATTAAATTGAATATTGGGTATTCCTGTTATAGGATCGAAGGAAACAGTTGGACGAATTGAAGAAAATAACTCACCGATTTTATTAAAAAACTGTTCGGGCTTTGTTTCAAGTCCGCTAATTACGGCTTTAGCAAAGACATTGATGAAATCTTTCAAATCAGATGTTGGTAAAATATCAAGATAGATCAGATTGTATTTTTTCTGTCTTTGTAAATTGTGAAAGGCATGCTCGATAAGTCCGGTTTTTCCAATCCTGCGTATTGAAAACAAAGTTAAATTCCTGTTGTTTTCAACAGCGGAAAGTATCTTCCGGGTTTCTTCTCTCCTGTCGCAAAAGTATTCAGAGGAAACGTAGCCGGTTAAAATAAATGGGTTATTTACTTTCATAATTCTTATTACGCATTTTACGTTACGTAATTTACGTAATATTTATTGTCGGGTCAAGAGAGAACCTTTTATAATTTACCGCTCTTTTGAACAACAAATAATTCTATGTCCTTTGTAAAAATAATTAGCCGCTAATGCGCGAATTTGTAGCATTAATATTTTTAAGCTTACGGCTTACAGCGATGGGATTTAAAAATAATTTTAATTCCTCTTGACTCTCCCCTAAGGGCAGCCCTTATATTTGTAATTATAAGTTGCCGACTTTTATAATTAACAGGGCAAGGTCTATAAAAATTCTAAAAGATTACGATTTCACTCTTGCCGAAATAAAAGAAATACTCGATCAGTTTGATGATGAATCTGAAATATTGGAGCAGCTTCATGAAAAGCTGATGGAAATCCAAAATAAAATTGAACGATACAAAGAAATTTCCCGCTCGATTGAAACATTAATTAATTATGAAAGGGAAAACGAAATGAATATTGACAAGGATTTTGAAATCGAAGAGAAGGAAGTTAAAACACTTCTTATTGCCGGCTATAGAATGAAAGGGAAGTACAGCAGCGTCGGTGACGGATTTAAACTGTTAAGCAAAGCAACGGGACGATACATAAACGGCAAAGCAATGACACTCTACTACGACAGTGAATTCAAGGAAGACGATGCTGATTTTGAACCTTGCTTCCCGGTTCGCAAAGGAAAGAGCACTGATAAAATCTCTGTACGCGAGCTGCCGGGCGGCAGATGTGTTACTCTTATTCATAAAGGTCCATACGAAACTATTACCGGATCCTACAAAAAATTATTCGCATACATTAACGAGAAAGGATACAAAATTAAACTGCCGAACCGTGAGGTTTACCTGAAAGGACCGGGCATGATTTTCAAAGGAAACCCGAAGAATTATCTAACCGAAATACAATTAATGCTGGAGAATTAAGAAAAGGGATGGGCAAAACCTGTCGCAAGAAAGGCAAGCCCATCCCGCATAAATATAATATTTTTTAGTATAGTAATTTTTGTGCTTACGTCATTTAATAGGGAATATACTATACGTGAATACCGCGAACAATTTGTATCTATGTTCAGTTAATACTTCGGTTTAACAGAACCGGACGCATTAAATTTACTTGTAACTACAAAAAATTTATTCTAAATTTAAAAGTCGTGCAAGAAAATTTTAGATAGCAGTACTACACTAAATACCCGCCACATCTATTATTTATCCAACGGCAGAAGATCGTTGAAGTTTTAAAAAAATTCAGCGGGAAATAATTTATCTTATAAATCCTAAAAGGAGTAGCAAAATGAATATCTATGTGGGCAACCTATCCCCCGAAGTAAATGAGGAAGACCTCACCAGCTTGTTTTCCGAATACGGACAAGTTAGTAGCGCTAAAGTGATTCGTGACATGTTCAGTCAGGAATCCAGGGGATTTGGGTTCGTTGAAATGCCCGGACAGGCAGAAGCTCAGAAGGCGATTGAAAGTCTTAACACTCAGGAGCTTAAAGGGAAAAATATTATTGTTAACGAAGCACGACCAAGACGCGATAAAAGAAGTGGTGGCAGAGGCGGTCGCGGCGGCGGTAGGGGAGGAAGATATTAATTCCTAAAAAAAAACAAAAGCGTTTTTGATGCCGCCATGTGCGGCATTTTTTATATCCGGCAACAGATGTAAAAATTATCTGCAGAAAGTATTAACCACATAACTAAAAAACCAATCCTGAATTAATACGTTTTAGTTCTGCACTTAAAATTCTTTACGACCTCGACAACGGAACGGAAATCACTACCGTTGTTCCTTTGCTGTATTCGCCGGTTATTTCCAAATCACCATTTAAAATATTAATCCTTTCCCTTATCCCGATTAACCCCAACGATTTAGGGCTGTTTATCTGGTCTTCGCTTATGCCGACCCCGTCATCAATAATTTCCATATTTAACCGGTCATCCGTAAAATTCAAACTAACATCAACCTTAGTAGCGCCCGAATGCCGGGTAACGTTTGTTAAGGTTTCCTGAAATATTCTAAAAACCGCAATAGAAATTTCTTCATCTAAAACAATATCTTTTTCTCCGACTTTCAAATCACATTTAATATTTGTTCTCTTCTGAAACTCTTCTGCCTGCCACTCGATAGCCGGTATTAATCCAAGATCATCCAGTAGCCCGGGTCTCAATTCTGTAGCAATTCTTTTAACAGATTGAATAGAAGAATTTATAAGTTCAAGCATCATAGTAAGTTTTCCGCCCCGGGCTTCCTCGCTTATATCGGAATTCTTTGCCAGCCAGGCAGTATCCATTTTAATTGCAGTAAGCAACTGCCCGAGATCGTCGTGTATTTCTCTTGCAACCCTGGCTCTTTCTTCTTCTCTTATCATCTGCAGCCTGTCTGCAAGACTCCGCATCCGGATATTCGATTCTTTTAATCTTTCTTCTATTTTTTTACGCTGCGTAATATCTGAAGAACTACTTACAAGCCCGACAATTTTTCCCTCACTGAAAACGGGACCGACACGTACCGAGAATGTTTTTGTCTCGCCCTCTTTAAAAACATATTCCGTTTCGTAAGATGCCTGCTCACCGCTTTGGAGAACTTTCTCAAAACATTTCCGCGCAACCTGATGATATACCGAAGGGATAAAATTATAAACAGGTTTACCGACAACTTCTTCTTTTGTGAGATTGGGGACAGTTCTGTTTATGAATAGAATATATGCATCTTTATTAAGCAGCATTATATAATCGGGAGAGTTTTCTGTAATAGAACGCCACTTTGCTTCCGATTGTTGTAATGCTTCTTGCGCTTTCTTCAGGTCCTCGATATTCCTTGTAACGCTGAGGATATGCCGCACGCCGTTTATCACCAAAATAGTTGCAGACATTAGCCCGGTTATTATTGTGCCGTCCTTCGTTCTGAATTTTGCTTCGAAGTTTTCTACACGCCCGAATTTTTTCAAACCGTCAATAATTTTCTGCCTTTCATTGTAATCGACCCAAATATCTATTTCCACAGAAGTTTTACCTATTATTTCTTCTCTTGTGTACCCGGTTATTGCTGTGAATCCTTCATTAATATCAACATATAAACCGTCGGGAAACCTATTAATATTAATTGAATCCGGGCTTGTTCTGAATGCGGTTCGAAATCTTTCTTCACTTTCTTTAAGCGCTTTTTCTGCCTGTCTCCGTTCAATTGTTTCAGACAACAAATTAGCAACGGATTGAAGAAAATGAACATCGTCATCTGTAAATATATAATGCTTATCTGTATGGGCGCCTATTACGCCGTAAGGATTTTTTTGCCCCCCGATAATTACACTTATGCCGCTAATTATTTTATGATCGAACAGCAGGGGAGGACCACTAAAACGTTTTTCCGTATTAAAATCATTTACTATCACCGGCTCCTTTGACAGAAGCGTATAACCCGCCTGAGAATTTATATCTGTTCCGACTGTTGCATTACCGACTATGCCTTCCTTCCAACCTACTCCGGCTTTTAACAGAAGAGCATCTTTTCCCGGAAGCAGCTCGAGGATTTTACAGAACCTGACATTTAAAGCTTCCGCAACCATATTAACCGTATCGTCAAAAAGAGGAGATATGTTTGATGAAACAAGCGCTTTCTGACCAAGTTTGGCTAAAACTTCCTGCTGATGGGCGCGAATGCTTAGCAGCTTTTCCGCACGCTTGCGCTCCGTTATATCGTGGACCGAGCCGATAAGATATTTACATTTTCCATTTGAATCGAAAAAAGGAGCTACAGAAACCAGCCCGGTAAGCTCACCGGTTGGATATTTCGAAGTCTCTTCCCAATGCACTGTTTTCTTTTCCCGTATTGCTTCCAGATATTTACTTAGAACTAATTGCTGTGTAGGTTCCGGGATAACATCATCGTATCTTTGCCAGAGAATCTGGTCTTCCGATAACCCGGTTAATTCTAAAAACCTCTTATTAACCGATAAAAACCGGAAGATATTCTCCGGCTCCACGCTCAATTGAAAAATAACATCACCTACCGTATCATAGATCAACGAGAGGTTTTCTTTACTTTCTCTCAGCGCTTTTTCGGTCTCTTTCCTTTGTTCGATTTCTACGCTTAAATCTTCCATTAAATTAAGCGCCGCCTGCCGGCTTCTCCGCAAATTCCTTTCGGCTTTTATACGCTCTTGAAGCTGTCTTTCCAAAGCTTTTGTTCGCCTACGGACCTCTCCCTCCAGGGTATCTTTTTCCTGTCTCACCCGCGCTTCGGATTTGCTTAGTCTGAGCATAGAACTAACCTGAGCCGCCAGTTCCGGCTGATCGATCGGTTTCGATAGAAATGCTTCTGCCCCCATCCGGAGAGCTTTTATGCGGCTTTCCGCGTCTGTCTTTGCCGCCGTTAAAATAATAACAGGTATATGGCTAAGCCCGGCATCCTCTTTAAATTTTTTACAGACCTGAAACCCGTCCATCTCCGGCATCACCAGATCTAATAAAACTACGGAGGGCATTTCTTTCTTAGCCAATTCAAGTCCATCTTTACCATTTAGAGCCGATAAAAACCGGGCAGATGGGAACTCTTCTGCCAGCAGTTCCTCGAGAACCACAAGGTTATCATGATTATCATCTATGGCTAAAATTTTATCCATTTTTTTTCCTATAACCATTTTTCAATTGTATGTAGCAATACATCGGGTGCAATTGGCTTTGATATATAATCATTAAAACCGAAACTTATAATTTCTTCCCGGTTTTCTTTCATCGCACTGGCAGTAACAGCTATAACCGGTACATCCTGTAATTCAGCTTCTTTTCTGATCCGGTTAAAAACTTCAAACCCATCCATTTTCGGCAGCGATATATCTAAGAGAATTAAATTGGGAAGGTTGTCAATCGCACTGTTTATTCCCGCTTCTCCGTCAATAGCCGAGATGATTTCATATTTGTTCTCGAGCAAAGCAATAATGGTTTCCAAATTATCCCTGTTATCTTCCACAACCAAAATCCTAACCGGTTTTTTACTATCATCTTTATCTTTTGATGTTTGTTTAATTTTGCGAGGTATATTTAATTCCTTCGGTTGTGAAGAGAGCATCATCTGAACTTTTAATAGAAGCTCTCTTTTATTAACATCGCCTTTGCGAACGAGCTGCTGAATATGGTTCGAGCTGAGTCTTTTTAACTCCTGCACTGTCAGGTCTTTAGCAGTTAAAATGAGCACCGGAATTTTTTTAGTTTCGGATTTACTGCGAATCTGTTCCAAAACTTCGAAGCCGTCCAATTCCGGCATCATTAGATCCAGTATAATTCCGTCCGGTATCTGTTTTTTTACATGATCTAAAGCTTCTTTTCCATTACAGGCAACATCAACGGAATATCCCTGCTCCTTTAAAATTTCGGAAATCTGGATAATTGCAGCTTCGCTGTCTTCAACTAATAAAATTCTTGTGCCTTCAATTGCCGGTTTAATCTTATGGTTTGAAATTTTTCCTTCGATTTCAAATTGAGATGTGAGAAGATCATCGTTTTCTAATACCGAAATATCTTTTGGTTTAAGCGGCAATTGAAGAGTAAAGACGGATCCTTTCCCCACGTTACTTTCAACTTCGATATTTCCGCCGAGCAGTTTTGTATATTTTTTTACGATAGCCAACCCTAGACCTGTGCCTTCATATCTCCGGTATGTAGCACCCTCCACCTGTCTGAATTCATCAAAGATATAGGGCAGATGATCCCCTGGAATACCTATCCCGGTATCGCTTACAGAAATAATCATCTGGTTATTTTTAACATGTGCATCGATTTTTATTTTCCCCTTTTCTGTAAATTTAACAGCGTTACCGATAATGTTCTGCAGGATATGGTGGCATTTGGAACTATCGCTTGTGAGCAAATGCAGATTAGCGGGAACATTTTTTTCAATAGTGAGCTTCTTCTGTTTAACCTGGGGTTTAAATGTGAGCAAAATAGAATCGAGAATACCGGCAATATTAAAACTGCTGTATTCAAGCGGGACTCTTCCCGACTCTATCTTTGATAAATCCAGCACATCATTTATAAGTTCCAGCAAGTGTTTGCCGTTGCGCTCGATTATGTTGAGATAGCCGTATTCCTTATCGGGGATTTTACCTTTTAATTTTTTATAAAGAATATTTGAAAGTGTGATTACAGAATTTAGCGGAGTTCTGAGTTCGTGGCTGACATTGGATAAAAATTCGCTCTTCAAGCGGTTGGCTTCATTTATCTGTTTCCCTTGTATTTCCAATTCAATATTTTGTGTCTGAAGTTCATTTGCCTGCTGTTTTAATTCATCTGCCTGCAGCTTTAATTTTTCTGCCTGGTCTGACAGGGTTTTGTTCTGTTCGTTAAGTGTTTCAGCATTGTTGCGTGTCTCTTCATACAGCAGACTATTGGAAAAACCGGTATTTAAACTCTGCCAGGAATAATCAATTATTTCCAAAGCTTCTGCCGAATATTTTTTAATGCTGGCAATAGATAGCATAGCTTCCACCCGTTCCCGCCCTAAAATAGGGATGGTAATAATTTCTGCGGGCTTAAAAGTTCCGCTTATTGTTTGAAGTTCAAACACAGAGTCGTCGGGAATATCTGTAATATGAATAATTTTTTTGTTTGCGATCGCCGCACCAAATTCACCCTCGAGTATTTCCGCCGAAAAGTTACTGATTTTTTCTTTCATTAATCCTATAGAAATCAGGTGTTCGAACAGGGCTTTTTCTTCATTCAGCAGATAAACAGCCCCGACATTCGATTTGGTTAAATCCATCATTTCCTTCAGCAGCTTTTCGCTGAATGGTTTAATAGCAGTCTCCTTAATCATAACATCGGTTAATTTAGTAACGCCGTTGCGCACACGAACCTGATGTTGAACCGAATCAGCCAATTTATTAATTGTACGGGCTAAATAGCCGGTTTCATCCTTAGAAGTGAGAGCGCTTCTAACATTTAGATTACCCTTCAGGAGCTGTTCCGATACTTTAGTTAATTCATCGAGCGGTTCGACTGTGCTTTTAGAGATAACCATAGATATAGTTATCCCCGCGATTAAAATTAATAAAAGTAGAATTTCCATGTGAAGCTGAAGCGAGTTTTTACTTGAAGCCGCATTGTAGTAAAACTCGGCGCCTTTGTTACTTGCAAAATCGATCATCCGGCGAATCTTTCCCATCATAAATTCTACATACCTGGCGCCTTTTCCCATAGTGATTTTGGCTGCTTCCCTGCTTTTTCCGGCAAGGCGTAGCCGGATTACTTCATCCCGGTTTTGCTTCCAGTTTATAAAAGCAAAATAAGCAGTATCAATATCTGTTCTTTTACCCAAATAATTTTTGTAAACCACGTCGAACAGCCGGTAAACTTCGGCTTCATAATTATTTACAAGATTTGATGCATGTGTTATTTGTTCTTTGTTTTCTGCAAGAGCAATATCTTTCATCGAGCGGTGCATAGCTATAATATCGGCTCGAATATCCCTGACGGTATTACTAACTTTAAACGGATGCTTATACATTTGATCCGTATTGAACCACAACTGATTTATTTGCTGATAACTTAATATTCCCATTACTACAATAAGAATGATGATAATACCGAAACCGAGAAAGAGTCTGGTTCTTATTTTTAAATTTTGCAATTTCATTTATTTCTCCAAAACTAATTTAGTCTTTACTATAAATTCTTCCTGCCCTGTTGAATGTATTAAAATGCCCAAAGTTTTTTACAGCCGATGCTTCCGATTCGCCAACGACTAACCAGCTGCGGTTATCTAAAGCACGGTATAATTTATTAAGAATAAATTTTTGAGTCGTTTCATTGTAATACATCAATAAATTACCGCACATAATCAAATCGAAACCCGCGTATATACATGCCGGCGGAGCAATAGTCTTTTTTTCTAACAAATCGTATAATGAAAAGTTAACGAGGTCTTTTATTTGTTTGCAGATTTCAAACCGGTCCTGTTTTTTTATAAAATACTTGTTAAGGTAAAAGTACTTAACGTGATCCATATTTTCGGAAAAATACCACCCTTTTTTTGCGCATTGAAGAGCTGCCCGAGATAGATCGGTACCGAATATATCTACAACGAATTCGTACTTTTCCGAGAGACAGACCTCATTGATTAACATAGCAAGTGAGTATGGCTCCTGCCCGTCTGCACAACCAGCAGACCAGATGCGTATATGCTTTTCCTTCCTGTTTATTTTATCGTTTACGATTTGGGGAAGAACAATATTTTCCAGAATTTCGAACGTGAGTGAATTGCGGAAGAATTGGCTGTGCTTAATAAAAAGGAGGTCAACCAGGCGGTCGGCTTCCTGTGAATCGGTTTTCAGCAGACCTAAATAATTTTCAAAATTTAAAGTCGAGGTGTTCCCCATCCTTTTTTTTATTCTTTCCCGCAAAAAGGAAGGTTCGAAGATATTCAGATCGGTTCCTTTAACATTGTAAATATGGCGTATAATTTTATTTATTTCTTCTTTCAATGTTTAGCGCTTCATAATTAATATTGATGTATCATCTAACAGAACATTAAAAAAATCCGGACAACAAACAATGATCAAAAACCAGAGCAACAATAAAAAAGAAACTGCCCCACAAAAATAAACCCGTGCTCAAATTTACCTGATGCGTTTTCGTTCAAACTCTAACAGCCGTATAAAATAATTTAAAAAGTTACTTCAATTACATACACTATTTTAACTGGTCTTCGGATTTTACAATAAACTCCTCTCTTTTCAAGAGAGTTTATAATAAAACTAAAATCCGAAAACCAATTTGTAAATGATATAACTTTGGATTTAACGTTATCCATTTTAATATGAACTCACCCCACTTGTAATCTACCTTCTCTCGCGAAGAGAAGGAGGGGAAGAGATACGCTCAAAGAAGGTTTTAATTTGTCTGATAATAAAACCCCCACAAAATTCTTTTGTTTTTTAACGAACGACAAAACAAATTTGTTTTGAGCAGAAGCACGAAGACTAATCATCATCTTCGGGGATTCTGTATAAAGATTCTTTTCCCGATCGGTTTAAAAGCATATTCACTTCTTTTTTCAATTCAATCATTTTTAATTCCCTGCCGACAGTTAGCTTATTAAAACGTTCAAGCTCATCAACTTTTTCCTGCAGTTGATGCTCCGCCTTCTTACGCTGTATTGCAATAGATACGTAGTTCAGATAAACATTCACTATTTCGAGTTGTTCATCTTTTATGGATGTCTGCTTCGATAGAAATATGCTGCATTCTCCAACCAAATTGTTTTCATAAATAATCGGGAACCCGATAGATTCACCAATACCAATTAATGAATACGCATTTTTTAAAAGTACTTTAGGAACACCTTTCATTTCAATCACATTCGAGACATCTTTTATGCGTGAATATTTGCCGCTCTTTCGTAAACTCATTAAACCGGGGTCTGCTTTTATTTCCAGGTTATCCGGAGAAATTCCCAGAATATTTTTTAACCGGTTAAATTTTCTTTGCGAGCAAATCTGGGATTTTAAGATAAACACGTTTTTCGCCGGAACGTATTCGCTAAATGTGCACAAGAATGCATCTGTAAATTGTCTTATCTGCTCTGTGACCATACTGTAAATATCTTCTTCGGATTTAACTTTAGCTAACTTAAGTGAAGACCGGTGCATCCATTCTAAATATTTAGATTTCTTTTCAATTTTTTTCTCGTTGTTTTTATGTTCTGTAATATCATTAATAGCGAGCAGTACACGCGAGTAATTGTATTCGCCTTCTTCCGTTTTGCCCACATATAATCTCAGGTAAATGTTCCTGTAATTACCCTGCATCGTAATTATTTCTGCTTCCGATTCAAACCGCGTTTTTCTTTCGGCGAGAGCGATCAATTCTTCTTTAAAAACCCAGAGAGCTTTTTCGTTTAACAGCTTGCTCAGATCCCCTAATAATTCTTCCTTTGTTACGGCTTGATACAATGTTAGGGTAGTATTATTTAAATCGAGCAGTTTAACTTTTTCTGCACATAATCTCACATCGTCCGGGTTTTCGTAGAAGTATTTCCGGAAATCGGAGACACCCCGGTTTTTTAGTTCATCGATGTAGCTCATTAGTTCAGAAAAATCTTCCTCTAATAATGAGATGGGAGAATCTTCAAATAACCGGTGATAGCGTGCTTCACTGTTTCGCAAATCCATTTCCATTTGCATACGGTCGGTAATATCTATTAGAGTTCCGATAATAGCGGGTTTTCCGTTGTAAATTGTTCGTGAGCCGTAAACCTCGGTAAAGATTATATTTCCAGCTTTCTTCCTGGCGCGCAAAGTATAGTTAACCGAGCTAATTTCGCCTCGGATTCTTTTACGAAGATTCTCGTTAACTATACTCCAGTCTTCAGGTAAAACAAGGTCTTCGGGTCCGAGCTTATCGATAAGCTCATCGACAGTGTAACCGAAAATTTCTACAAGTTTAGGATTAACATACTTGAACAGCCCGTCCACAATCAAATAAACACCAACAAGAGATTTTTCGGTTAAATCCTTAAACTTGGCTTCTGATTCAATAAGTGTTTTTTCTGCAAGCTTTTGTTCGGTAATATCGCAGGTAACTGAGAGTGTATGTTTTTCATCGCCGATATATATTACATTGGCAGACATTAAGCCATAACGAATACTGCCGTCTTTCATAACAAATTCTGCATCCAGGTTTTTTACAACACCGTTTTCCTTCAGTTGGGTTATAACTTTATCTCTCAACTCGGGATTTTTCCAAATATTAATTTCAAGTGAAGTTTTATTGTGCACATCGTCCATAGTATAACCGGTAATTTTAGTAAATGCTTCATTTATATCAACGTATTTACCGTCTTCCATCCGGTTTATGTTTATTAAATTCGGGCTTGTGTGGAATGCGACCCGGAAGCGCTCTTCACTCAATTTCAGTTCTTCTTCAACTCTTTTCTGTTCGGTAATATCACTGTTTATAGAAACCGCACCGATAATGTTTCCTCTTTTGTCCTTTATCACAGATACCGAACTAAAAACGGTCATGGGGGTACCGCCTTTCTTATGATGAATTATTTCGCCTTTATAAAATCCATCATTAATAAATTTACCTGCAATCGTATCTCTGCTGTCCCCGGGGTATTCAAATTTCAGAATGTCTTTTAGTCTTCTGCCTATCACCTCTTCCTTTTTCCATCCGTACATACGTTCGGCGCTGTTGTTCCAACCGGTAATAACAAAATTTCTGTCTGTAGCTATAATTGCCTCAGCAACATTTTCAAGAATATTTGCTGATGTCTTAAGCTCTTTTTCCGTTTCTCTTCTTTTGGAAATGTTTCGTGCGAAGGCGCAGTTATATTCTTCACCTTTAAATTCAATAAAATTGGCGGTTATCTCTACAGGGAAGGACAAACCTTCTTTTGTTTTATGAATAGATTCAAAGATAATTGTTTTCTTCTCTTTTAAGTCCTTCCAATGTGCTTCCCGGTTTTCCTCCCGGTACTTTATATCAATATCGAAAAGGCACATCGAAAGGAGTTCTTCTTTTGTATAACCAAGAGAACTGCAGGCAGCGTCGTTTACATAAATAAACCGGCAGTCCTTTTTCATCCAGAAAGCCGGCTCGGAAAATTTATCTATCGTGAATTGTATTAAACGGAAATTTTCTTTTATGTAATTTGCTTCATTGAGGGAGGCAGTTAATTCTTTCACCTGCTTTTTCAAAACTTCTATTGTGCTTTGTTTTTTTTTCATCTCAACATTCTTGTTTATAATTTACATTGTTAAACAGCAAATATTAGAAAAAACCGGAGGTAAAGTATTACCTTAAATTAAGTAAAAAAACTTTTATTATTACCAACGGCTTAAGAAATATGCTAAAAAACTATTGAATTTTATATTTAGGCGGGATAAATAATAAAAGCCCTCTAATATCAGGGGTGTATAGAAGCAAGAGAATAGGAGGCTACTTACTTTTAAATTGATATAAGAGGGCTAAAATCTTATTATTTTAAACTGTAAGAACGAACCGGGCTGCTGTTTGCCAGCTCGCTCAAAACTTTAGGAACTAAATGATATTCATTAGACTTATCAAAAAAATAATCAACTCCCGATTTATAGCACATAGTTTTGTATTGGCTCCCGGGGTAATTAGTAAGAATTATAACAACGGTTGACGGACTCATTTTTTTTATTTTTTTTAACACCTCTATACCATTGGCACCCGGCATTCTTATATCAAGAACCACGGCATCGGGCTTTTTATATTCAACAAAGCTCAGCGCTTCTAACGAGTCTCTTGCAAGCCCGACAATGTTAATATTGGGGTCTTCACTTAACATGTTTCCCAATCTTTCTCTTACCAACGGAGAGTCATCGGCAATAACAACATCTATTTTACCCGTTGAGTTCATTATATCGCTAACGTTGTGTTTTTTAGTTCATGAATATTTTTATTTTAATTGCAAGTTATAATTAAACAGTTAATTAGAAATAGGAAGACTTCCTATTTCTTTGTAAGAATTTATCTTACAAAACAAGTTGCTGCTCGTAGAAAAACATGCCGTTGTGAAAACGATGTCTTTTTGAATTCTGATTTTACTAAATTTCTTATCATCAATATTAAAGAAAGGTTAAAGTATGAGTGATAAAATGGTTAACCAGTTTATGGAGATGGTACGGATTGACAGTGAATCGGGTAACGAAGAGAAATTTATAAATTATCTGCTAAACGAATTTGAAAAAATAGGAGCGGCGGCTGAAAAAGATAACTACGGAAATTTAATTGCAAAGCTGCCCGCAAAAAGTTGTGAGGGAAAGGAACCTGTTCTTCTTTCCTGTCATGCCGATACCGTAAAACCGGGTGTAGGAATAGAACCTGTACTTGAAAACGGAATAATAAAATCTAAAGGGATGACAATATTAGGCGCTGACGACAAAGCCGGTATTGCCGAAATGCTGGAAGCTTTACGAATTGCGGAAGTAAGACCGCCGGTTGAAATTGCAATAAGCAGACAGGAAGAAGTTGGTTTACTCGGCGTTAAAAATTTAGACTTCGGGAAAATTACCGCAAAGAAAGGATTCCTATTAGACAACGACACATTGGAAACTATCGTTATCGGGGGACCGTCTTATTTTACTATTGATGTTGCTGTTATTGGCAAAGCTGCCCATGCCGGTATGGAGCCGGAAAAAGGGATTAACGCAATTCAGGCGGCTGCCGCTGCAATTGCTAATTTAAAGCTTGGAAGACTGGACGAGGAAACCACAGCTAACGTTGGAGTTATTGAAGGAGGACTAATAAGAAACGGCATACCCGAATCCGCCACATTTTTAGCCGAGTGCAGAAGTCTTGTACACAGTAAAGCACAAGCACTGGCAGATGAAATGAAAAAAATAATTATTAACGAAGTGGAAACATACGGTGCAAAAGCAGAAGTAAAGGTAGAAAACCTCTGCAAAGCCGTAGATATTCCCGAAAACAGTTGGACGGTTGAAACGGCAAAGAAGGCATTGAAAGAAGCCGGTATTGATGCTGCCGCAACATTCATTACGGGATTTACCGATGCTTCAATTTATAATAATCATGGTATTGAAATGGCTGTAGTTGGTATAGGCGCACGACTCGAACATTCACGCGAAGAACATATTTATATTAAAGATATGCAAAAGGCATTAACAATGATTGTTGAGCTGTTAAGACTCTCTGCAGAATAAAAACACAGTTATATTTTTTAATCCTTAGCGGGATTTGCAGAAATAAATCTTTTGTCTTTTTACTTTAATCTTTTTTTCTTGTGGCTTCCCTGCGCTATGTTATCAGCGTTTTAAGCTTTTTATCTTTTTAACCAGTGTAGTTACTCTATCGCTATCAACTTCGTTTTTCCAAAAACCACCCTGCTTAAAATAAGAACCGATAATAAATGCATCTGCAACGGGTAGAAACATTTCAATGTTGTCAATCGTTACGCCTGAACCGATCAGCACCGGAATGTTTACCGCCTCTTTAACTTTCTTTACTTCATCGATGTCTGCTTCTTCACCCGTTGCTTTCCCGGTTATAATTATACCGTCACTTAATAAGAACTCTGCTGCTTTTGCAGTCTCCACAATATCGACATCCGAAGTAATGGAATGGGAGCTGTGTTTCTTTTTTATATCGGTAAAAATTAACACGCTATCGGCACCTATTTGCTTTCTGTATCGCAGCAGCTTGCCCGCATCCGATTCCATCAAGCCCTCATCGGCTACATGTGCAAAAACAAAACCCTCGGCACGTATAAAATCCAGTCCGGCAGAATGTGCTGCTGCAAGTGCTTCCTTATTTGCACCGGCAAGTATCTGAATTCCACAAGGCAAATTAGATATGTTTTTAACTTCATATCCTACAATGCTCATCAACGCGGTTATTTCAGGACCTACGCTTCTTTTAAGATACGGTACGTCGTGCATATTTTCTATTACAATCGCATCGATGCCTGCATCTTTATAAATTACTGATTCCTTTCTTGCTTTATTTATAATGTTTTTCACATCCCCTTTATAATCAGGCGTTCCCGGGAGGGCATCGACATGAATCATTCCTATAGCAGGTTTGCGGATGTTAAATAATTCGATTGTTTTCATTTCGGTTCCCAATCAACTCCATCACAGGGAATGTAATCTTCTGTAGGATGCTTATCATATTTCATACATAGTACGGCGGATCGATCGAAATGTTTACAGGTTGCGCAAAGGGTTGAATCAAGAATGCTTTTACTTTTCTCTTCGAATTTTTTATAACCTACAACTGCCGGGTGAATAAGAACCAAATATATTACCGCTATACTTATCAACCACCACAACTGTTCATCAACATACGATTTTAAAACCCAGATAACAGGGATAGTAATCGCCGTTCTGATCAATGTCCAAAAGATAATATCGCCCATAATGGTACTCTGATTTAAAATAGTACAATTCTTGCTTTAAATTAGTAATTAAATTTATATTACAAAATAGCAGGAGCTTAGCAAGTTGGTTTAAATAATTGTCGTAACTTGCTGATTTTATAATAATTTATTATACTTATAAGTATGTGAAACACTATTTTTATTTTCTTTCAAAAATAAAAAACCGCTTCGTAAAGCGGTAAAAATTACATATATTTGTATTGTTAGTGAGCGCGGGTGGTCTCGAACCACCGACCCTCTGCTTAAAAGGCAGATGCTCTACCACTGAGCTACGCGCCCCGAAAAATTCGAGCAGTAAATATATGGATATTGGAAAAATTTTACAAATAAAAAGCATTATAAGGGATTAGATATATGGCGGGAGACATTTCTAAAAACGCAAAAATTTTAGTTTGCGACGATGACGAGACTCTCTGTTACCTTCTTAAAGAGCAATTATTAGAAGAAGGATTCTCCGTTGACACCGTTTATGACGGTAAATACGCAATTGACGCAGTTAAAAAAAATACTTACGACGTGCTTCTACTGGACTTAAATATGAAAGAAGTTCAGGGCGAAGAAGTATTAAAATTTGTAACAGATTATAACTCATCCATTCAAATAATTATCCTTTCGGCTCAAGGTGAAATGCGTAAAGCTATCGAGTGCATCAAAGCCGGTGCTTACGATTTTATTACAAAGCCGTACGAGTTCGACGACCTTTTATTAACGATTAGCCGGGCAGTTGAACATAAAGACTTGCTCATAAAGACCGAACTTTTAACTAAAGAAATTCACAAAAAAGGTTCCGATACAATGATAGGCGAGAGTTCCCAGCTTAGGCGGGTTCTCAATTTGGCTGACAAAGCCGCTATGTCCGATTCAAATATTCTAGTAGAAGGGGAAACCGGAACCGGTAAGGAATTATTAGCAGAATTTATTCATGAACATTCTGCAAGAAAGGAAAAACCGTTTGTAGTAATCAATTGTGCATCGTTGCCCGATCAGTTGATAGAGAGTGAATTATTCGGTCATGAAAGAGGTGCGTTTACCGATGCCAAAAACACAAAACAGGGTCTTGTTGAAATTGCACATGGCGGAACGCTGTTCCTGGATGAAATCGGCGAACTAAGTATGGCGCTTCAACCTAAGCTGCTCAGGTTTTTGGAAAACGGCGAATACAGGAGAATAGGCGGGGTGATAAATTTAAAATCCAACGTTAGGGTAATCGCTGCAACAAACAAAAACCTGTTGGATGAATCAGATAGAAAGAATTTCAGAAAAGATCTTCTCTTCCGGTTAAATGTTATAACTTTAACTGTTCCTCCGCTTAGGGATAGAAAAGAAGACATTCTTCTTCTGGCAAATCATTTTTTGCATGAAAAATCTCCTATAAGAGCACAGAAAAAACTATCGAACGAAGCAGAAGAAATATTAGTGAACTACTCGTTTACAGGTAATATTAGAGAATTGGAACATATAATTGAAAGAGCCATAATTTTTGCCGACGGTGAATATATTTACCCGGAAGATTTAAACCTGCCCCGCTCGTCTTACAAGGGTTTACCTTTCCCGGTAACCGGAGCTGATGATGAGGTCGATGAAATACTTAGCATGGAAGAATTAGAGAAGTGGCATATTCAAAAAGTATTAAATAAAAATCATTGGGACCGGACACGCACGGCAAACCAACTTGGTATAAGCCCGAAAACTTTATATACTAAAATTAAAAAGTACGAACTAAAACCGTTAAAATATTAATGCCCACCGCTGAAAAAAGTAAATATGCGTTCGATGACGTATTAGAAGTTCAGAATGCACCGTTAGCCATTGCAGATACACGGGGGAAAATAATATGGTATAATAACAGTTTCAAGAAAAATTTCAAACAGGGTAGAATTAAAGGTTACTCCGTTCCGAAGCTTTTCGCATTGAACGAGGATGAATATCTTTCCAAATTAAACTCACATAATTCTTTTGTACATCCTTTACCCGAAGCCAACAAAAACCTTATAATTTCTCCTCTCTACTCAAAAGATAAAAAGCGGAAGCTGAACGGATATTTTATAGAGCTTGTACCGACAAATTTAAATGATACGGAATCTGAAAAAGATAAAGATATTGTTGAAAGAAATATTGAATTCCTCAGTGCGCTTAAAAATTTACTCGTTCTGCTGGTAAAAGAGAATTCGCTGGATGATATTTCCCGGGAAATAATTTCTAAAGCAATAAGCATCAGCAAAAGCGATTTCGGTTTTATTGTATTCCATAATGAAAACAATTCATACGAATTTTTATTCGACGATCCGGAAGAACATATTAAAGATAAACCGGACTTCGAGAAAGAGATTCATTCGAGTTTTTCTTACATCAACAAATGGCTGGAACTATATAAACATTCTTTGCTTGCGATTAATAGGAACAATAACATAGGGTTTAACTTAACGAAGATCTTAAACTGTGAGTCGTTAATTATCACCCCCTGTTTTTTCGAAGAAAAACTGCTTGCTACTATAATTGTAGGAAGGATAGATGGATCGTACTCTGCATTCGAAACCAGCTCGATTGAGCAGTTAGCCGCACTCCTTTCATTTGCAATAAGTAATATACGAACCGGGGATTTGAATAAAGCGCTTGAAAGCAGATTGCTGCAGGCACAGAAACTTGAAACAATAGGCAAGCTGTCGAGCGGAATGGCTCATGATTTTAGCAACCTGTTATCCAGTATATTTGGCAGCGTAAACCTGCTTAGAAAGAGAGTCCCGAAGAAGGAAGACACAGTTAGATTAATAGACAATATAGAGGATTGCTCTAAACGTGCGCGGGATCTTACCAAGGGGCTTCTCTCTTTTGGTAAACCGACTCCCAAGCGTAAGGAATTAGTTAAGCCCAATATATTGTTAAGCGAGATGGCTAAGGTTATTACACAAACCTTTCCGGGAACCATTACATTTACAAACCAGGTTGAAGAAAATCTTCATGATATTTTGGGCAACGGCACAGAGATTTACCAGGTGCTGTTAAACTTATGCGTGAATGCTAAAGAAGCAACCGATGGAAAGGGATCAATAACATTAGTAGCAAAAAACATAACTATAGATGAAAAAAATATCATCAACTATCCATTGCTCAAGGAAGGCAACTATGTTTGTTTTGCTGTTAAAGATAATGGTTCGGGAATAAAAGAACAGGATTTACAAAAAATATTCGATCCTTACTTTTCAACAAAATCGAAGGAAACCGGTTCCGGCTTGGGGCTTTATGTGTCTTACGGAATTATAAAAGCGCATAAGGGGTTGATCGATGTTTCAAGTAAAGACGGTGAGGGAACCCAGTTTGATGTTTATATTCCGGCATTCGAACCGCAAAGAGAAAAGCATGTTGTTCCATCCGACAAAATAATTTTACTTGCAGACGATGAGGAAATGTTAATCGATTTGTTGGCGGAATTGCTCGAGTCTAACGAGTACAACGTTATTAAAGTCAACACGGGTAAAGAAGCGCTAACAGTTTTAACCGAAGAGATAAAAGTGGACCTGGTTATTATCGATTACAATATGCCCGGAATGAACGGATTGGAAACAATTAGTGAAATAAGAAAACTCAACTTAGATATGCCCATTATTCTTTCCACCGGAACACTTCTGTCTGATAACAAAGTTGATATTGATAAGTATAAAATAAACGGTCGGATTCAAAAGCCTTATGAGTTCGAGACAATGCTTGCAACAATCAAAAAGTATATCTAACTATTTGATTCCTCCTCTAATTTTATCATCTTTATATTTTTCGTGTAATCAGCCAGTTCGGGTACCCTTATAGAATTCAACTGATCCAACACCTCTGTTATCTCTTTCACAGCAGAATCGATATATTTTACCCGGTTTAACAGTGCCTCTTTGGAAATTTCATCTTTGCTCAGTTCACGTTTTATTGCTGCAGATGATAAGCTTAAAAGAGTCAGCGGCTGTTTTATTTTATGATTTGCCGTTACGACAGTTGCAAAAAATGTATTTTGCTTTTCGACTTCAACGATGAGCTTGTTTGCCTCGGATAGTTTTAGTGCCGAATTAATACGTGCAAGCAGTTCAATCTTATTAAAAGGTTTTTTGATGTAATCATAAGCGCCTGCTTCCAAACCTTCTTTTGTGTCTTCTGCCCCTGTCTTTGCCGTAACCAGTATGATAGGAATTTTTGATGTCTTCGGATCGGAAACTAAAATTTTGCATGCTTCAATTCCATTAATGTCGGGCATCATTATATCCAGTAGAATTAAATCAGGAAACTCAGACTTTGCTTTTTCTATTCCGCTGTTACCGTCGTAAGCGGTTAATACTTCATATCCTTCATTTTCTAATCTATCCTGCAACATATAAACATTTTCCGGCAGGTCATCAATAACCAGAATTCTTTTCACTTTTTACACCTTTATAGTTGAAAATAACTGTTCGATTTTTTCACTAATTATTGCAGCGTTTACGGGTTTGGGAATGTAATCGTTAAAGCCATGTTTAATAATAATATCTTTTTCGTCAGACATTGCTTTTGCAGTAACGGCAAATACCTGTATATCTTTCCATACAGGGCTTTCGCGAATGGTTTTAATTGCCTGGAAGCCATCCATTTCGGGCATCATTATATCGAGAAGAATAAGATCCGGTATCGATTTTTCTATGGTACGCAGACATTCGATTCCGTTTTTAGCAAGTATTGTCTTGCAGTTGCAGTCCTTAACCATCTCGTCAATTGTAAACAGGGTGTCCGGGTCATCGTCAACAATTAATACTTCAGGCATCTTTCCTTTTCTTGTGGGTGCACCTGTATTTATATTTTTATCTTTTGTAAGCTCAGCATTGTTATTTGTTATAGATTTTCCATTCCCGGGAATATTCGCATCCGGCGACAGCTCCTGCTGCCGGATTCTGTCTCTAACAACTTTCAATACATCCAGCGGGTGTCCTTTAGACTTAACGGCAATATCTTCAACAATGTTACTTAGCTTTGTTCTTTCCTCTTCACTTAAATCTTTGGCGGTGCTAATTAATATTGGAATATGTTTAGTCTTTATGTTCGATTTCAATTTATAAGAAAGTGTTATGCCGTCAACCTTGGGCATCATTAGGTCTAAAATAATAAGGTCCGGTTGTACTTCGGAAATTTTATTAAAGGCAAATTCGCTATCCTGTATATACTCTATCGTGATATCTTCATTCTTGAATTCTCTTTTAAATTTTTCAAATTCCAGATCGTCATCATCAACAATAACAATTTTCCGTATTCTTTTATTAGCCAGGTTTTCCAGCCGGGAAAATGCAGACAGCAATTTATCTGCCGATATAGGTTTAATAAAATACTCAAATGCTCCTAACCCGTAACCAACTTTTTTATCGCCGTTTATAGAAATCATTATAACCGGTATATCCTTAGTTACTTCATTTTCCTTCAATTCCTTCAACACGCTCCATCCGTCCTTATGCGGCATCATTACATCCAGTGTAATTGCAAAGGGCTGATGATTTACTGCCATTTGAACACCCTTCGTTCCGTTTTCGGCAAAGATCACATCATAACCTTTTGAAGTTAAATACTGCCCGATTGTATAACGTACTTCCTGATCGTCGTCAATAACAAGGATGGGGTTTTTTCTGTTTTTAATTAATTTATCAACGTTAATTTTTTCGCCATCTACCGGTGTTGTTTTGCCAATCAGTTTAAGAGGAACTTTAAATGTAAATGTTGAACCTTTGCCAACTTTGCTCTTGAGGGATAGGTCGCCGTTCAGCAATTTAGCAATCTTCTTACAAATAGTTAAGCCAAGCCCGGTACCGCCGTATTTTCTCGTTGTCGTTCCGTCCGCTTGCCTGAATTCTTCAAAAATAACTTTCTGGTTTTCTTCCGAAATACCGATACCCGTATCAATCACATCGAATATTAATTCATCATTAGACCTGTTTACTTTTAAAGTAACCAATCCTTTGTCGGTAAATTTTATTGCATTACCGATAAGATTAATGAGCACCTGAACAATCTTTCCACGGTCGGTATTAACAATAACCCCCATGTTAGTATTTCTCACCACTTCAAACCGGACATTCTTATTCATCACTAACGGTTTTACCGAGCCGGATATTTCCCCGATAAGTTCTTCTAATGAAATATCTTCTTCGCGAATTTCCATTTTGCCGGCTTCAATTTTCGAAAGGTCGAGTATATCGTTTATCAATGTCATTAAGCGTCGCCCGCTGTTTAGAACTACTTCCAGTCGTTCCCTATTCTTTTCATTAAGTTCGGCTTTTTCTAAAATCAGTTCGGTTAACCCCAGAATCGAATTCATTGGTGTTCGTAATTCGTGTGACATGCTTGCGAGAAACTGCGATTTAAGATTTGTAGATTCTTCAGCTTTCTGTTTCTGAACTTCCAGCTCGGCAGCTTGTTTTTTCAATTCGTTGTGCAACTGCAGAAGCTTATCATTTTGATTTTTAATTTGTTCGTTTTGTTTTTGATAATCCTGATTCAGCTTTTTTAATTCCTGAACGAATTCCTCAAGCTGCATTAATGCTTTGGCATTTGTTAAACCGATTGCAAGCTGGCTTTTTATTTTATCTATATAGTCCTTTGCTTCGTCGGATAGTTTGTTTATTGAGCCAAGTTCAAGAACCGCAATAGTTTTATCATTATAAATTACCGGAACAATTAATAAATATCTTAATTTGAAGCTCAGCATTCCCGAGGAGATAACAGGCAGTTCACCATCGGAATCTATTTCACATGTTTCTTTGTCAACAATCAATTTATCATAAAAATCAAATTCGTCTTTCACAATTTCTTTTTTACCGTTATAACCGTTTGCACTAAGCAGCGAAAGCTTGTCATCGCCAACTAAATACAACGCCCCTATCGTAAATCCGCTTGTGTGCACTATTTTATCGAGAGCAGCTTCAGAAATTTCGTTTAGAGTCGGGTTTTTATTAATAAGTGTTATAAAATCAGAATAATCACTTTTTGATTTTTGATTTCTCTCAAGCTCATCGAGCATAATATTGAACGCCCTGCCCAATTTGCCGATTTCATCCTTGCTCCGCACATTTATTCTGTAGTTGAAATTACCTTCCTTTGTCTTTTCAGTTGCATCGCTGAGATCTGTAATTTGTCTTCTCAACTTAGTAGTTAACAAGTAAGTTAAAATTAATGAAAGCGCTATACCGGCTATTCCAATAATCAAAAATAAATCACGCAGTGTTTCTCTTAGCCCGGCAGCTTCACCCATACGAGTAAAAACAAGAAAAGATGTTGGGTTAATATTTTTAATATCCTGTTCGGGTTTATAGAATGTTGCTAATATATCATCCGAATCGGCTCCTTGGGAATAAACATCGAAATTATTTTTTGAACCGAGCATTTTTGATGCCTTCGACAGCACATAAATGTATTTCCGGTTAATAGAGTTATGTGAAATATCCGCCGGGGCATCATTCAAAATCAATGCTATCTCCGCACCAATTTTTTCGGAGAATTCATTCAGCATCTCTTCATTTATTACAATGCCGTAGTAGAGAATTCTATCGGAAGATTTATTCTCCAATACAACGGCATAAGGATTATATTCTAAAAACTGCTCGAGCGAATTTCGTTGTTTGGGACGATTTACATTAGTGGAATAAGCATAATTTTTTATTCGTTCTGCGTTTGCAACATCCGCTTCCAAAATAAAATCAAGGGTGTTTGTTTTTAATGTGCGGTAAACCGGAAAGTTAATTTTACTTGCCGAGGTAAGGGTTGCAAATTCGTCTTCGGCTTCGAGTAGCTTGGAACGGTAAGCATAAACATAATTATTTGCAGAGGTAAGCAGATCCTGGGATTTTTGAGAAGATAGTGTTTTGTACATTATAGAATAAAAGGCAACAAAAGAACTGCCTAAAATCAGCACAACAACAACAAAGTTGATGAGAATTATCCTTAAACTTATTTTCATACACTATATATCTCTTTGCAGTGTTTTTCTTAATGATATTAATAGTTCATCAAAATCGTAAGGTTTACTTATAAAATTACTTGCTCCCAGTTTTGCAGATTCGATGGCGCTCTTAACATCCGCGTAGGCAGTCAAAACAATAACAGGAACATCAATATTTTTAATTTCAAGTTCCTGAAGCACTTCAAAACCGTTTTTCCCGGGCATATTTAAATCCAGCAGAATCAGATCCACATTATTATTCATCACATATTCCACAACTTTATCACCACCGGTTAAGAAATATGTATCATACCCAACGGCTGTTAATTCTTCGGATAAGACAGTACATAGGTTTATATCATCGTCTACAATTAATATCGATTCCATTTTTAATTCTTACCATTAATGGAAGATTCTTTTATTTTATAGTATTTAACTCTTTTCTGATTTTTATCAACCTGCGTATGAATAAGATTCTTCGTATCGGGATGTGCGAATCTCTCCTTCAATGTTGGAATTAACTCTGCCTTTAATAAAATGATTAGCTCTTTCTTTCTTTCAACAGTTGCGTCGCTTCCGGTAATGTACCTTATTCCAAATACCCACCATGGTAAATCTTTTAGAAAAGGAATACCGTTCCGGGTTTTAGTTTCTTCATTTACAAATAACCCGCCTAATACGGTTTCCTCGCCGTCTAACATAACAACCTGGGTCGATGCATTTGTTTTTCTTATTTCTGTTGTGGTTTCATTTGTAGAAAATGAACTTCTCTCCACCGTGATATCGAGTAGAACATAATTTATTCCCTCTTCATTATATATATAAGGAGTAACGTCTATTATCGTTCCGGTAGGAAAGAATTTCTCAACTGTATTACCGGCAAAATCTCTTGTTCTCACTGAAAAATCTGAACCCACCTGGATAGTACCCTGGCTTTTGTCTCTAACAACAATGCTTGGGCTTGCAATAATTTCTCCAATACCGTCCTCTTCAAAAGCTTTGAACAATGCAGTTGCCTGACCAAAAAAGCCGCCGACATTGAAATTGGTACTGGCTCCTAAGTTAAATTCCGGTTGTAAGCCGCTTGTAGATGAACCCGACCCACCTGTGCTTCCGCCGGTTCCACCGCTTTTCGAGTTTTCAGCCTCTGTTCTCATCAGCCCGGATAAATCAGATTGATTTCCGGAAAGAAGCACTTTCCAATCAATCCCGAGTTTTTTAGACTTTTGAACATCCATTTCAAAGAAGACCGCCGAAATTTTAACCTCCCTTTGATCAATTGATGCATACGTATCCGCAGTTCTTTCTTCTTCTTTTTTCTTGCTTTTAACAACTATTAAATCTTCCTTTTCCTCATACATCAGGTTTGCATACTGCACAATAATCAGAAGAGCTTTATCATAAGGCATACTATTAATCTCGACACCGATAGGGTCAGTTCTTTGAACCGTACTTACAATTTTTTTACCCGTAGTACTTTCGCTTACCTTACTTAACAATTCAATTGCCTGGTTAAACGGAAGAGTTTCCGCCATTGTTACCAATTCGTCAGGATTATTGTAAGTTTTAAATCTTCTCTCCCAATATTTTTGGGGAAATATCTGAATAACGAGGAAAAGCGATAAAACAAAGTATGTAATAATAGTTTTCATAATTAAACTCTCATTCGGTTAATTCTATTTTTCTCTTTCCAGCTCAAGATCAATTTTTTCAATAATTCCACCCTTGTTCAGGATAAAGCTTACAGAGTTATTTTCATAATCAATTTTTGTTAAGTATCCCAAATAAACCTGCTCGCCTTCCCATATTAAATAAGTGTTGCCATGCGTATCTGCAATAAATGCGCCTTCGGGAATTAATGCCAAAAGCTTTGCTCCCTGTACGTCTAATAATTCATCGGTATTTGGCGGAATTTCGTTTCTTATAAGCGGATAAAAAGCATCATAAATCGGACCAGTAGAAAGGTCGTTTTCAACAAATTCATCGGGGGCAAACCTGTTATCCGTTGAAAAATATACACCTACTAACATCTCAAAAGTAACCTGAAAAAGCGGAATACCATCGTCGTCGGTTTTGATTAGGTTCCCGAGATCAAGTTCTGTAATCTTTTTCAACTCTTTGCTTTGCTCGATTGCATAAATGAGCTTATAGACTTCATTAAAGTAACCGTTACCAGTAAGTTTGTATTGATAGTAAAAGAAATCCTTATCCTGCTCCTTCTGCACAAATTCTACATTTACCTGGGAATATTCAGAAAAGTCTCTAACCGTACTATTTACAAAATTGTAAAACTTTATTGAAGATAAGTCCTTTGGAATATTAAATTTTCTGCTTGATAAAACCGAATCGAGAACCGCAGAACGCTCCTGTAAATTTTTATATCTTGCCAGTAGTTCTTTCGGATCGTAAGAATTTGTATTTAACTCTTCAAGTCTTTCTTTCTTATCGGAAATAGAACTATTCTGGAAGACGAATATATAGATTCCCCCTACTAACAGAATTAGAATTAACAAGCCAAGGAGACTGAGTGTACTTCGTAATTTTTTACTCATTTTTCTTTTGGATAGCTTGAAATATTAAAGGTTAAATTGAATTTGTAAGCGCTTCGTTCTCTAAGCGCTTCATAAAACATGCTCTTAAGCGTTGCACCGTTGATAGAATATGCAAAATCTGTTAGGGCATAACGCGATAGTGAATATCCTTCAGCCAGCACAGTATTTATATTCGGTCTGGTAAGTTTAGTTAACCAAATACTCTTTCTTTTAGACGTGAACTTCGCCATATCTTCAAGTATATTTTTCCACACCCCGGTACCCGCGGCAGCAGAGTCTAGTATTGCCTGGGTTTGATCGAAGCTGCTGATTTTACTTTCTAACTCTGCAATTTTGCCAAGCATCTCCTGGTTTTGTCTCATCAGGAAAGTCTTTTCGGTTATCTCCGTATCTAATTTGTTAATAGCACCGTTATTTTTCATTATTTCCTGTGTAACCAAAAACGAAAACAAGAAAAGAAAGGGAAGCACTGCATAACTATGCCACGAGAACTGGAAAAACTTCTGTTCGTCTTTCACAGATTTTGGTAAAATATTTATTCCCTGATGCAGTTGTTCCAGTTCGTCCAGGTAGTCGACTGCAACTGCCAACGGCACACTGAAGACAGAAAGTTTTTCCTTTGTTTCATCATCGATGTCGGAAAGATTTAATTCATCAAACTCAAGGCGGCTAACATTTGCTTCGGGGAATGTGCCGTAAAATGATAATATTAAATTCTCCGAATCATCTTCACCGCAAACAATTATATTATCCAACGACGGGATTCCACCGTTCTCCATTTCGAGAAGTATCTTTGAGAAATAAACATCGTACGTATGAAGATTGGAGGTGCCTATGTCTAGGGTAGTACCAATATGTTTTAATTTTCTGCCCTGGAGAAAAATAAGCTTACTATACTCTTTCCCGATATAAACAATTAAAGAATGATCATCGGGGAAAAATTTCTTTTTCTTGGCAACATAATAAGCTAATGATATATCCGAGCTTTTTACTGTTGGAATTTTGTAATATCGTTTGCCGTTTATCGCGGCAATGGAGTTTATCATACCGATGCAGACAATTTCACCAACTACGAAAACCGAAAGAAGCGATTTATCTGCTAACTCGATGTAATCCAGACTATCGCTTTGAACAGAAATATTTTTAGTCTCTAATATTTCATCGATTATCTCTTCTTTAAGTTTCCCTTCCTTTGCAGAACGGGAACCTTCGTATAGATGATAGTATATTGCCGGCTCTGTTAATGCGGGAATAAATAAATGTTTGGAAAGGTCTAAACCCGATAGCGCCTTTTGTATTTCATTTATGCTTGTGTCATCAACACTGCTCTCGAGCGAAGCAGATTCTCCGTCAATACCTTCTATGTTAAGCGAATCATCATCTATGCTTAAGCCGGTAGCTCCCGATTCTATTTCAACCGAAGAAGGCATAACAGTAATCGATGCTGTCCGGAGTACCTTTACTTTGTCGGTATCTTTATCCTTAGCAACAACTGCTACTTTTGTATCGTTACCTTCACAGTATATACAAACAAGTGGTTTCATTTTACGGATAATATTTGTTTAATTCTTGTTTTATTATTTGCGTATGCAATAGCGGTATCGAGCGAAATTCTTTTCTGAATATAGAGTCGCTTCAAATCCTGCTCCATTGTAATCATACCTTGCTGACCCGCCTGGTTAATCATCATGTAAATTTCACCGGTGTTGTTATTCTTTATTGCAGCCCGAACGCTTGGAGTTACTATTAATACCTCTTTAGCAAGAATTCTTTTCCCGTCCAGGGTAGGAACAAGCTTTTGGGAGATAACAGAAATCAGAACATCGGCAAGCCGGTTTCGAACCCTGTCTTGTTCAGTAGGGTTAACTTCAGCAATTATTCTATCGAGCGATTCAACGGCAGATGAAGTATGAAGTGTTGAAAATACTTTATGACCCGTATCGGTAACTTCCAGCGCTGCCATAATCGTATCCGGATCGCGCATCTCGCCTACAACTATAATATCAGGATCCTGCCTTAATGACTGGACTATGCCTTCTTTAAATGAAAGCACATCTCTTCCTACTTCTCTATGCTTAATAAGTGATATGTTCGAGGTGTGGACATATTCAATAGGCGCTGCTATAATAATAATATGTGCAGGATCGAATTTATTATGATGGTCTATAATAGAATCGAGAGTTGTAGATTTACCGGAACCGGTTATACCGGTAATTAAGGTTAATCCGAATTTTATATAATTATGACTTAAAGACCTTACTGCATGCGGATGAAACTCGAGTGAAGATAACGGGCGTATAGAAAGATTTATCAAACGCATATTCATTGCCAGTGTATCTAAATCGAAATACGCATCTGCTCTGAAACGTACGTTGATTTTCCTCTTCTCATAAAAGAATGCGTAACTGAAATCGAGGTTTCTGTGTGTAAGCAAATATATCTTCTGATTTTCATTAAGCAGGTTAGCAATTATTAAAGCCGATTCATCTTCAGAAAATTGAGGAATATCCTTAACCCGTTCTTTTTTCCCATATATACGCATCCATATATAACTATCATTTCCATGCCCGCCTATTTCTATATCAGAAGCTTCCCTTTCAATCATTAATCTTAAAACTTTATCTAAGAAATTCTTCAGAATCACTTTATCCTGTTCCTGAAGTTTGGAGGAATTGTTTAAAATAAACTCAACCCGCTCGGGGCCCATGCTAGATAGTGGAATTTCCTTTATAAGCTCAGAAAGAATTCGCTTTTCTTCAGTAGCTGATTGCAGTTGATTTTCAAATACTTTTACTTCTATCAATTAAATATTCCCTTTATAACTATCTGTTAATTTAACAAATAATATAATTTTTAAAAGTATAACTTTAATAAACAAATTTAACTTATTATAATCAAATAAGTTAAATGTTTTTTAAACAAATAAACCCTGCTTAATCTTTTGGATTAACCGGGAATTATAATAATATTAATCTTCGGTTGTAGCTGATAAGACTTCTTCAATAGAAGTTAAACCATTTCTTACTTTCTCCAGTCCAGAATCTCTTAAATTATGAGACCCGTCTTTTTTTGCCTGAATTCTAATGCTTTCCTCGTCAACTTCGGCGCCCGATCTGACGATAATCCGGCGTATTTCTTTAGTAAAGTAAAGAGCTTCATGAATAGCAAGACGACCCTTGTAGCCGGAACCGCTGCATTCATCACAACCAACCGGGCTATAAATAGTATGGTTTCTCCATTCTGCTATGTTTAATCCCGCTGCATCCATAAGTGCTTCGTCAAAGTTCCTTACTGGTTTTTTACAATTGGGACATAACCGTCTAATCAACCTTTGTGCCACTATGAGATTAATTGCATAAGCTATTAAGAACGGTTCAATACCCATTTTATAAAGACGAGCAACTACGCTGGGCGCGTCGTTTGTATGTAGGGTTGAAAATGTCAGGTGACCTGTATTGGCAAGTTTAATTGCGGTTTCTGCGGTTTCTTTATCTCTCATTTCACCCACCAATACGATATCGGGGTCATGCCTTAATATCGCTCTAATTGCCTGCTCAAAGCCCATCCTAAAACCTATTTTCAACTGACGGGCGCCTTCGATTACATACTCAACCGGGTCTTCAACCGTAAGAACATTTACCGTAGGATTAACAACCTGGTATAACGCTGCAACAAGTGTTGTGCTTTTGCCACTCCCGGTAGGTCCGGTAAGAATAACCATTCCCTGCGGCTGATTTATCGCTTTTATAAATACTTTTTTTGCATATCCTTTTAACCCAAGCTTATCTAAATCTCTAATAACTTTTCTATCGTCAAGTATTCTTATTACAACACTCTCAAACTTATTCTTTAATTCGGTTCCCACAACGGGTAGAACCGATACCCTGAATCTTATAATATGCCGGTCAATCTCTCTTTGAATATATCCGTCCTGTGCTCTTTCTCTCTCGAAGCGGTCCATACCTTTACCACGGTCCTTTATTACAGCCGTTACAGCTTCGGGTAAAGTATTTTCCTGTACATGCCACAGACGGAGCGTACCGTCAATTCTGAAATATATTTCAGTTCTTTTTCCTTCCTGCGGAATAAAGTGAATATCGCTTGCACCTTTCCGGACACCCTCAACCAAAGCACCCTCTATTAGATTTATAAGTGCGCTCCGGTTTATTTCGGCATCAAGTTCGTCCTCATCAACAATATTCTCTTCCGATTCATCAATTTGCAGTTCATCTTCGTCTTCCTCCATTGCTTTCAGGTATTCATTTTCGGGAGGGAGAATTTTCTTTATCAGGGCATCGTAATCTGTTTTTCTGATAAAAATCACCTCGTACTTCTTAGCATTTAGCCCAAATGCAATACGGGGAATACACCTGTCGGTAGGATCAATAGCGGCAAGGATTAGTTTATCTTTAATTCTCTCGTCATACATGAAGGGAATTATGGAATGCTTGATCATCATCTCTTTTATAGACTCCCCTGCATGCTCAATCATATTCCGTATAGCTTCTATTCTATCTTCGGGAATATCTTCCGGTTTGGTCTCGAGTTCACGGAAAGCATAGAGGATAGCAACTTCTCTGAATATAGTATCGTGATCGTAATGAAAATCCTGGACTAAAATTTGTGCAAGATTTCTCTTTATTTTATTCCTGTCATTTGCTTTTGCCTTTAATGCTTTCTCAAGCATAGTAGAATCGATTATCCCTTTTTTAAACAGCAGATAACCGATTTTATCGGTCATTTCAAGATTAGTATCTATCATCCAATATCTTTCTCAACATGAATAGTGTTAACAGAAACCCCCGGTGTTTTAGGTCTGACGGTTGCTGTTTCTGCCGATACTAAAGTCAGTGCAATCATAATAACCATAATAACCATTGCAATAACCACCTGAATAATTTCAATCAGGTTTTTGAGTTTGTAAACCGTTTCGCTCTCATAATAGTTGGCTAACTGTAGTGCTGTGTTTTTAATTGTTCCCGACTCTTCACCGGAATGGAACCTTGAAAGGGCTGTATCTGTAAATACTCCCGCGGCTTCAAATGCCTCGGTCATACCGATACCTTTTTTAAGCATAAGCGGAATAGCCACATGCTTTATTCTATTTTCGAAATATTTATTGCCGCTGGCTTCTGCAGCTATTCTTATCGGCTCGATGCTTTCGGCAGAACCATGATATAACGTATAAAACACCCTGCAGAAAACTTCAATCAAAGTTTTATGTATAAGAGTACCCATGATAGGCATCTTCATAATATATCTGTCTAAAACAAGGCGACCATTTTCCGTTCTGAAATAAAATACCAACGCCATCGGGGGTAAAAATAAAATTGCTGTAATCAGAAGGGGATTAGCCAACAGGAAGTCACTTATTTTTAACGTAAATGCCGTCATCGGGGGCAGATCGATTCCGAACCTGACAAAGAGTTTTGCAGTTTCAGGGAATATGTAGCCGACGTAAAACAATACTGCCAGGAAAAGTACAAACATTGTAACGGCAGGAGTTATTAACGCGCTTCGTAAACTTTTTTTGAATTCCTGCCTTCTTTCAAGGAATTTTGCAGTGGCTTTATAAATCTCTGCCATATTACCGCTTTTAGATGCGAGTCCAAGCATATATGCCGTAAATTTTCCAAAGATACCCTGGTATTTTAGAAACGTAATTTCACTATCAGCACCTTTTTTCAGATCGTTATTAATCTCTTTAAGTGTAATTTTCAGCGCCTGGTTTTCAGTATCATTTATCAGCAATGTTAAAACTTCACTGTATGCGAGTTTCTGCTCCAGCAATTCGGCGCTAATTTTAACAAATGTAACAATATCTGTCATGGGCGGTTTTCGCTGGAAATCCAGAAACTTTTTATTTACCGAGAGGACTTTATAACCTAACCTGGCAAGGGCTTCTTCAACCTCCTGCTTGGTGTATGCTTTTTGTTCACCTCTTATCGGTCTTTCATTACCTTTTCTTACTTTATATAAGTAAGTAGATTTTTTTTGAATGGCTTTTATTCGAAGTTTGTTTTTATCGGCTAATCTTCGAATTTTCTTTTTACCTTCAGCGGTTGAGGCAGCCGATAGGGAACCGCTTATATTCTGACCGTTAAGCCGTTGTGCTGTAAATTTGAACTCAACCATTGATTTCTTTCAATTATTTCTTCTTAATTCACATTTTTTATACTAACTATCAAATATGGTTCCGAAGATATTTGTAATAATAGTATGATGAACTACAATTAATTATAATCGGGAAGTAAAAACCTTCGTTTA
>BDSV01000078.1 GCA_002898075.1 bacterium BMS3Abin03 | reverse complement strand
ACTACTATCTCCGCATTTTTTATGCAATCTCCCACCGATATACCGCCGCGGTAATTACCGCTGAGTATTATTCCTTTATTGTCTTTTTCAAAATGATCGAAATAATTTTCATGTTCAACATATCCAAGTTTATACTGCGGTATAGCTTTTTGCCAAAGTTTTTTAGCTTTGTAAACAGGATTGCTTTTTATTTTCATTATCTCTTCAAATTCATCCCTTACCCGTTCGATTACAGCATCCTCGTTATCATAAATAAATCCGGGATCGCGTGAACCGCCGATAAAAAGGGTAAACGCCGCAGTCTGCTTGTCAGCCCTGTTTGGGAATAAGACCGAACTCCAGATTGCTCCTAAAAAAGATTTATTTTCTTTTGATGGAATTAAAAATCCAAAACCATCCAGCGGCTGCCCTATGTCATCCTTATTATATACCATGTATAAAACCATTACGGGCGGATAATAAATTTCGTTTAAATGTTTTTTCAATTCTTCATCAAAATGTTCGAACAAGCCCGAAGCTTTGTATGCGGGTATAGTTGATAAGACTACATCGGTAAGCAATGTTAAATTTTGTCCCTGCTGATTGTAAGTTACGCCGAGGTTTCCTTCACCCGTTCGCCTCACAGAAACAACTTCTGCATTCAGCTTTACCCTGCTGCCCAGATGTTTTGCAATCGCTTTGGGAAGAACCTGCATCCCGTTCTTAAAAGACAACATCTTTGCGCTTTGCTTCGATTGTTCCTTTCTCTTCTTTCTTTTGCGAATGCTTCTGATTGTACCGATAATTAATCCGCCATATTCTTCTTCGAGCGCATAAAGTTTTGGGAAGGCAGATTTAACGCTTAAGTCTTCGGGGTTACCTGCATAAACTCCCGCAACGAATGGATCGATTGCATAATCAAGGAACTCGCTTCCCAGTCTCCTCGTTACAAACTCCGTAATGCTTTGGTAATATCCATCTTTCGATCTGCCGATAAACGGCTCTTTCATCAATCTCAATTTTGCTTTGCCGGAAAACAATTTCGATTTTAGAAAAGCAGGAGGGGACATTGGTAATGCAAGCAGGGTGTTATTTCGAAGTATATATCTTTTGTTTCCTACCTTACTTGCATAAACAAGTTCGTTTTTCAGATTGAGTTCGTCGATAAGTTGTGAGATTAATGGAGTTGTTTCCAGCGCACTGTTCGGTCCGCGATCGAATAAAAAACCGTTTTCCTTAACACTCTCTATAGAGCCGCCAACCTGATCTTTTGCTTCGAGTACTGTTACACCGTATCCTTTTTTATGAAGGAGATAAGCGGAGGTTAAACCTGAAATCCCGGCTCCAATCACAACAACTTTTTTATTTTGATCCATTTAAACCAACTCGAATGTTTTTGATTTGCAAATTTACGGAAATGATAGGAAGTAATTAAGGAATTAATTTGTGATTAATGCTATGTCAGGAATGCGGAATTAAACCACCTGTAGAAATATACAGTAACCGAAAAAAGCAGCCGATAACGACTGCTTTTTAGTATGAGAATCATCTTCCCGAAAAATTAAATATAAAATTTAACTCGCTCTAAATTTTCTTCTAATCAAATTCGGCAGCGGCTGCTCAGAAAGTCTTATCTTATTCGCTTCTGTAATTTTCTTCTCTCTTCTTACGGTTTCATTTTCATTAAACTGTTCTTCCTCGGTCGAACCTTTTAATGCGGCTGTAGATGAGTTTCCGCCGGTAATAATTTTATTAACTTCATCAAAATAACCTGCGCCTACAAAACTCTGATGCTTAATGGCTCTAAACCCGTGTTCTTTTTCCAATTTGAATTCACGTTCCTGAAGCCTGGAGTATGCAGCCATTCCGTGCCGGTTATAGTGATATGCCAGATCGAACATAATATAGTTGAGCGAATGAAATCCTGCCAGGGTAACAAACTGATACTTATATCCCATTGCAGCAAGTTCGGTTTGAAATGCGGCTATCGTTGGTTCATCGAGATTTAATTTCCAGTTGAAAGACGGAGAGCAGTTATACGCAAGGAGCTTATCGGGATATTCTTTCTTTATTGACTCGGCAAAAATCCTTGCTTCTTCCAGATCTGGATGAGATGTTTCACACCATAATAAATCAGCGTAAGGAGCATAAGCTAACCCTCTTGCAATAGCAGAATGAATACCCTTGTTGATTCTGTAAAAACCTTCAGCGGTTCTCTCGCCTGTTAAGAAGGGATGATCGTATTCGTCAATATCGCTTGTAAGTAATCCGGCAGAATCTGCATCTGTTCTTGCGATAATAATTGTAGGCACACCCATAACGTCGGCAGCCAATCGTGCCGAGATTAATTTCTGCACGGCTTCTCTTGTAGGTACGAGGACTTTCCCTCCCATGTGTCCGCACTTTTTAGCGGATGATAATTGATCTTCAAAATGAACACCTGCTGCACCGGCTTCAATCATAGCTTTCATTAATTCATAAGCATTAAGCACTCCGCCGAAACCCGCTTCCGCATCGGCAACTATAGGAGCAAACCAGTGTGTCCCGTTTTTTCTTTCGGCAAACATAAGCTGATCCTGGCGAAGTAAGGCGTTGTTAATTCTTTTAACCAACGTTGGTACGCTGTCCGCAGGATATAAGCTTTGGTCGGGATAAGTTTGACCTGCATTGTTAGCATCGCTAGCAACCTGCCATCCGCTAACATAAATTGCTTTTAACCCCGCCTGAACCTGTTGTACCGCCTGGTTACCGGTTTGTGCACCCAAAGCGCTAACGAAGTTTTCTTCATGCAAAAGCTTCCATAATCTTTCGGCTCCCAATCTTGCAAGAGTGTGCTCTATCTTTATCGTTCCCCTTAAACGTAAAACATCTTCGGCAGAGTAGGAACGTGTAACATCTTTCCATCTGCGATTAGTTTTCCACTGGTTTTGCAGTTCGTAAGCTTCGTTCATTTTTTATCTCCGGTTATTAATTGTCCGGGATGTTATCTAAATAGCCGCACACGCTGCCCCGGTTACAAGTTTGTGAGCTTCTATACGGAATTATTTCTCAGCAACTAAAAATTGTGTGAGAATGATAAACTCAATTATGATACCATTAAAATCTTTCAAAAAATGTGGCTTTTATCCTGGTTGTATGTACCAATTAGGGAAAGGGTTTTATTTGGGGACAATAGGTTTTTTATTCGTTTTTTCTTTTGAACGTTAAAATTTATGATGCAATAATTTCAATCTGCGGACTGATAATAATTTTCGAACATAAATTCCAAAGCTTCCCTGCTTTAATAAACACAGTTTAATTAAAAACCATCACGCTCCCGTTAACCGGCTATCGAATAATAATTGAAGTCGGATGTAAAATTTTATTTGACATTGGACTTTTGAATATTGATATTTATTGACAGTATCGGTTTGTAATAGAAATTTAGACAGCTATGCCGCTAACCATTCTTTGTATATCGGGTTACGAAAAAGGACACGACTTTATGCGTGAGTGTAAAGAGAAGGGGTGCCGTGTTTTGCTTCTTACATCCAAAAGTCTCGAAGACGCATCGTGGCCTAAGGAAAGCATAGACGAGATTTTTTACATAGCCGATAAAAATAAAGAGTGGGAAATAAAAGAAGTAATTTATGGAATAAGCTATGTTGCAAGAAAAGAGAAAATAGACCGGATAGTTGCCCTCGATGATTACGACGTTGAAAAAGCCGCTGCACTCAGAGAACATTTACGTGTGCCTGGAATGGGCGATACAACAACACGGTACTTTCGTGATAAGCTTGCAATGCGAATCCGCGCAAAAGAAACCGGCATTCCAGTACCGGAGTTTCTTCATGTACTTAATTACGATGCGATAAATAAATTTGCCCGGAGTGTTACGTTTCCTTATATAATAAAGCCGAGGCTGCTTGCAGGCGCGCATGGTTTGAAAAAAGTAAATAACACAGAAGAATTATGGAACCGAATAAACGAACTCGGTGATGAGAAATCCTTCTTTTTAATGGAACGGTTTATACCCGGTAATATTTATCATGTCGATTCAATCGTTTATGAAAACGAAATAAGATTTGCACTTGCAAGTAAATACGGCAAGCCGCCGTTTGAAGTTGCCCACCTTGGTAAAGTGTTTACCAGCAGGACTGTAAAGCGAGGTTCGGCTACAGAGCAAAGATTGCTGGAATTGAATGAAAAAGTTTTAAAAGCGATGGGACTTGTGCGTGGAGTATCGCACACCGAGTTTATCGAGGCAGACGAGGTCCGTCAGGACTCCGTTCAGCCGCGACGAGACGGCAAGTTTTATTTTTTAGAGACATCGGCTCGTGTGGGCGGTGCTCATCTGTCCAATCTTGTAGAAGCTGCATCGGGAATAAATCTTTGGCGCGAATGGGCTAAGATAGAAATCCTGAGAGGAGAAGGTGAATACCTGTATCCCGAAGTAAAAAATGATTATGCAGGAATTATTCTTTCGCTGGCAAAACAGGAAAGCCCCGATCTTTCTGCATACAATGATGATGAGATTGTATGGAGATTAAAAAAGAAAAATCATGCAGGTTTAATTGTTAAATCCGAAAGCTATAAGAGAGTTGAAGAATTAATTGAGAGCTATACTAAAAGATTTTACAAGGACTTCTTTGCAACGCAGCCGATGAAGGAAAGACCGGGGGACTGATATTCGTTTAGTAGAGATTGGTGAATTTTTATGATGAGCTGTCTTTAAAAAACTAATACTTTCGAGACAGTTTTTCCTCACTTCGCAAGAACCATTTTTTTTGTGTTAACGAACGTTCCTGCTTTAATTTGATAAAAATATACACCGCTCGGAAGTGATGAACCATCAAATTTAATTTCATACCTTCCGGCAGGTTTTTCCCCATCTACAAGGGTCGCCACTTCATTTCCCAGCATGTCAAAAATTTTCAACTCGACTTTTTGTCTTCCCGAAATCTCATAATAAATTGTAGTAGTCGGGTTAAATGGATTCGGATAGTTTTGTTCAAGCTTGTATGTAAATGGACCATCGCCGGATTCCACTCCTGATACTGGAGGAAGAACATTGATTATAACCCAGCCGGAATCAGGGTAATAATCTCTGTTGTTGTATATAGAAGTATCGGTTATTGTTGCTTTAAGTTTAATTATATCTCCCGCCTCCAATCCCTCTAAATAAAAAGTTATATGTGGATTGTAAATAGAGATTTCAAATTCTTTACTTTGTACTAATGTGTCTTCTCTAAAATGCTCAGCCGACAGATAGAATGAGTCTATTAATGGGTAATAACTCACACTGTATGGAATTGTTAGCAGAAAAGGGAAAGTATCAGCCGGTCTGTCCATTACCGGATAAAGAGTATCAACCTGAAGTGTTAACGGATTGTAAATAACTGAATCTATGATAGCAGAAATTAATGTATGGGTAGAAGAACTTGCCCCCATCCCGGGAGACCAATAATAACTGTATTTGTAAAGTCCTATTTGATCCGAATAATAATATACATGCCCTGGTATTTCAATACCCTGAAAATAATATTTCATAGAATAAACACTATGAGTATCGCCAAGGACAGTTTGAAAAGACAATCCATCTGAAATAAATTCTTTCGGTTCTCCTCTGATGTAGGATATATATTGTGAGTCGGCAGGTGTATTAAAATCAACTGCTAATCTTGTAGTATCGTCGTTTGGTATTCTTATAAAAATCTTTTGATTTAAAGAATCGTATCTAAAGAGAAAATTACCCGGGAATGGACTATAAGACCCGGTGTTTGGAAATCTGTAAAAAACCTCGCCGTCGATTAACGTATCGCTTAATATAGTTAAAGCATAGTAGTCCGTCCCCGAATCATAATAACCACCTGGACCATCAACCCACCAGTAATTTTTAAATTGGTATTGATTACCGACTTTAAGCGGTAAAAAGTTTTGTGCTGTAGTTAGGTTAGCGCAAATAATAAAAAACAGTAATAATTTTTTTATAATCATCTCATTGCCTTTCCAATATACTTATCTTATTAAAATCATCTTTTTACTTGCAACAAAATTTCCTGCAATCAATCTGTAAAAATAGACACCACTCGGTAAACTACTTCCGTTAAATTCAACTGTGTAACTTCCCGCCTGTTTTACTTCGTTTACAAGAGTAATAATTTCCTCGCCTAATGAATTGTAAATTTTTAATGTTACAAAATTTTCATTTGGAATTTTATAAGCGATAGTAGTAGTTGGGTTAAAAGGATTAGGATAATTTTGTGAAAGTGAAAATGAATGAATTTGCTCATTGGTTTCCTGTACAGAAGTTAAATCTGTCCAGGTAAATGCGTAAAATGTAGAGCCCGCATACCACTTAGAGAACTGTAGTGAGTCCCCCAATAAAAATATGTAATAGTCAGTAATATTAACAATATCCGAGGGAGAAGGAAGGTAGGCGAGTTGCGGCTGAGGGGTTACAATAACGTTTACCCACATCATAAAGTAAAGATTTTCCCTGGCTACTAAAGTTCCCATTCCCATATTGGAATGTAATTGACCTACATTCAATCCCCAGCCATCGTATGTATATTCGGGAAATGTAGGTTCTTCAATAATATATTTCAGTAATACACTATGTTCAATCCAACCGTTAGGACCACTTCTCCAATAATAGTACCCCACAATTGTGTTGCCTGTAATGCCAAGATTAACATTACCAATTGAAATCTGAGCTATTGCATAAAAATCAAATCCCTCAACATATTTATATACAGTTGGTCCAATAACTACAAAAGGGTAAGTAAAAAACACAAGCGACTGAGTCGGTTGCGTAAACAACGTATCTTCAAGTGTGGTTACAGTTCCATTCTCGGTCTTTAGTAA
>BDSV01000077.1 GCA_002898075.1 bacterium BMS3Abin03 | reverse complement strand
AATTAAGTTTCAAAATATAGGAGATTATTATATTAGAGATTTTTGCTACTATTAATTACTGAAAATAAAATTCTAAAAAATATCTGAAATATTCCAATTTTTTTCTTTTACCGAATATCCGGCTGATGAAGAGCAATATCTCTATATTAATACTTCTATTAAGCATCTCTGTTTTTCCACAGGATGATATCAGAATAATCTCTTCAGATCAGAATTCAATCCTTATTGAATATACGCCGGGCTATGTGGATACAACCCTCCGGGAGATCGAAAATCAACAATTCAGAAATGTAGGTTTAGAACTTGGATATTTACCCGAACCGGATATTTGGGGTATGCCTGCTATTCCGGAGAGAAGACTGAATATTGGTGTTCCTTTGGAATTTGGAAATACTATTGAAATACTGAATACAGTATATACAGAGCTTAACGGATTGATAACTCCAAAGCCGGATATGGTTCCCGACGGCAAATTGAATAAATTTGTGTTCGAAGTTGGCGGAGGATATTTTGATTATGAAGATAATCCCGAACTTGTTGTTTTTGGTGATTTCGGAATTTCCAGGGGTATAAAAAGTCAGATTATCAGAATCCTGCCGGTAAAGTTTAACCCTGTGGAAAAGAAAATAAGACTATACAAAAAAATTGTATTCAGGATTACTTATGCCAAAGGAGGCTCTTTTAATTCCGTTCCCTACGACGAACTGCTTAGTTCCGCATTTATTAATTATAACGTAGCTCGCTATTGGTCGAATAAAAAGAGGACTTTGAACAAAATAAATGCAAACAGCGTTTTGGCAACGGGTGAATGGGTGAAATTTGAAGCTCCTGAAGAAGGCATCTACAAAATAGATTTTAACCTTTTATCATCGATGGGATTTGACCCGAACACTATCGATCCCCGCACCATAAAAATTTATAACAACGGTGGGAAAGTTTTGCCGGAAAATATAAACAAACCGCGACCTGTTGACCTTGTAGAAAATGCAATAATGGTTGTCGGTGAAGATGATGGAAAGTTCGACCAAAATGATTATATACTTTTCTACGGCAGAGGAACTGATTTTTGGGGGTATGATTCTACCTCACAAACTTTCAAACGCTTTCATCATCCTTACTCCAATCATAATTATTTTTGGATTACTTACGGTGATATTAATGGTAAACGAATCCAGGATAAACCGGGACTTAACACAACACCGGAGTTCAATCAAAACAATACTCTTGCATTCGGTTTTCTCGAAGATGACAAAATAAATATTGGAAAAACCGGAAGGGAGCTGTTCGGTGATGATTTCTCGCAGGCGGTACTAAGCAGAACTTATATTACTTCGTTAAACGGGCGATTGAATAATTATCCGATTGAATACCGGTTCAGATTTATTAATGCCTTTTCAGGTAGCTTAACATTAAAATTAGCTGAAAATGGAACCGACATCTTTGCGCAGGTTTTAAATGGTTACGGAAACGCAAAATATCGTTTCGGTACCTCTTATGTGCGAACGGCAGAATTTAACGGAACACTGTCAGATAACAGAAGCGTTTTGAAGTTTAGTATTATACCAACTTCGGTTACAACGCTTGGTTATCTGGATTACTTTGAAATTACATACAGAAAAGAACTCAAAGCATTTAACAACAGAATTTTATTCTTTTCTAAAGATACTACTGCAATTATTGAATATTATTTACATGACTTTACATCCACTAACATTGAAGTATTTGATATATCCGATTATGCAAACGTGCGGCTAATTACTAATCATGTTCAATTGAGCGGGGGCGATTGCAGGTTCCAAATAAGTGAATCCGAAGGTAAAGTATCAAAATACTATGCTGTAGGAAGTTATAATTATTTAACACCGGTTAATCCCGTGTCGGTTGAAAATTCCAATTTACGCGGTATCCAGGAGGGGGCAAAGTATATAATAATTACTCCCAAAGAATTTAGAGAAGCAGCCGACAGGTTGAAAAACTACAGGGAAAACGATGCCCTGGTTTCTGTTTCTACAATAGTAGTTGATGTTGATGAGATTTACAACGAATTTTCCTGCGGAACGTTAGACGTTAGTGCAATTAGAGATTTCCTCAGGTATGCTTATGATAATTGGCAAAACACTCCGGCTTATGTATTACTCTTTGGAAAAGGAACTTATGATTATAAAGACGTTGAAGGATACGGTGATAATTTTATTCCAACATGGCAGACGCAGGAATCGTTGATTATGATTTATGGAGGTGATTCGTTCACATCCGATGACTTTTTTGTTACGGTTGATGGGATAGACAATATTATTGATCTGGCTTCGGGCAGAGTTACTGCATCTAGTTTGTCTGAAGCGAATAACTATGTAAGTAAGGTTATTGATTACGAACTGAACAGTAAGCGCGGTTCGTGGAAAAACCTGGTAACCCTTGTAGCTGATGACGGACTTACATCAACTACTTACGAAGGTTCCGAACATACCCGCCCTTCAGAAAGAATTGCAAATGAGTTCCTTCCTCCTTCATTCGATATAAATAAAATATATATGGCTGATTATCCTGTCACAATCACCGGCTCCGGAAGAAGAAAACCACAGGTAAATCAGGATATAATAGACGGATTAAACAACGGAACTCTCCTTATTAATTATATTGGACACGGAAGTCCTGAGTTATGGGCTCACGAAATAGTTTTTGAAAAAAGTGTTACGATTCCGCAATTGCATAACAGCGAGTACTTCTTTTTAATTGCTGCAACCTGCGATTTTGCATATTACGATATTCCAAACTATACAAGCGCCGCCGAAGAATTAGTGCTGTTACCCTCTGCAGGTGCAATTGCAGGATTTAGTTCTGCGAGGTTAGTTTTTTCAGGGTTGAATCATTCTTTGAATTATCAGTTTATAACGGACTTACTTGACGGACCCCGCGATACTCTGAATCTTCTGAAACCGATAGGTGCTGCCTATTTTGCAACCAAACAAATTCATAACAGTGTAAATGATAGGAAGTATCACCTGTTCGGAGATCCTGTTTTAAGATTGCAAGTACCGCAGTATGAAGGCACTATTGATTCGGTAAACGGTCAGTCGTTGGCTGCCGATGTGCAAATTAAGGCATTGAGCGATACTAAAATCGTAGGCAAAATAATTAAACCCGATAACCAGAAATGGAATGATTTTAACGGCGAAGGAATTTTAACCGTATTCGATTCGGAAAGAATAAAACTGCTTGAGCAAATTGACAATTTCCCTATGGTTATTCAGGGTGGAGTAATTTTCAGGGGAAGAGTTTCGGTGAACGACGGGGAATTCGAGACAAGTTTTGTTGTACCGAAAGATATCTCATACGAAAATAAAAACGGTAAAATTATTTTTTACTTTTTTGATGACAATAAAGACGGGCTGGCGTTTACGAAAAAAATTGTTGTCGGCGGAACAGACACAACTGCGGTTAATGACGGGGATGGTCCGGAAATAGAAATATTATTTGATGATGCTTCATACTATAATGCATATTTAGTCGGTCCGGATCCAAAACTTATTGTTAAGCTTTCGGATGATACGGGATTAAATACAACCGGTACCGGGGTCGGTCATTCATTAGAAGGAATTTTAAATGAGGATGAAGCTAACCCGATAGACTTTACCAGGTATTTCACCGGAGAATTAGACGCAGGCGGTAAATCGGGCAGTGTTAATTATAAATTTAGTAAACTTAACGAAGGTGATTATAACCTGTTGGTTAAAGCGTGGGATGTTTTTAATAACTTCTCGAGCGAAGATGCCTTTTTTACTGTTGTTAACGACGATCAATTAGTTGTGAGAGATATTTATAATTATCCTAATCCTTTTTCTTCAAGCACTGCTTTTACGTTTCAGCAAAATTTAAATAAACCCATCGATGTTAAAATAAAAGTATATACAATTGCAGGTAGAGTTATAAAAGTAATTGAACGGAAAGATATAAATCAGAAGTTTGTAAAAATAAACTGGAACGGCAGGGATGAAGACGGCGATGTACTGGCGAACGGAACCTATCTTTATAAAGTAATCGTGAAAACAACCGACGGGGAGTTTAGCCAGAGTGCTCTTGGTAAAATGGCTGTAATCAGGTAAATATTTATCGTATAGAAAATCGTTTTAATTATATTATTTTTTATATTTAAAATCTAAACCAGGTGAAAATATGAAAATGGAAGTAAAAACATTTCATCGGAGGAAAAACAAAATGAAAACATTTCTTGGGCTGTTGATGGTCAGCGTGATGATTATTGGGTTGCCGAAAGTTAATTATGCGCAGGGAGAAGCCGCTGTTCCTTTCTTACTATTGGCTCCGGACTCGAGAGCCGGCGGTATTGGAGAATCCGGTACGGGGCTTGCAGATAATTCTGCTGCAATTTTTTGGAACCCTGCTGGTATCGCATTCCTTACCGGAACTGAGTTAAGTATTACTCATAGTAATTGGCTCCCTCAGTTTAATCTCGATCTGTTCTACGATTATCTTACTTACCGCAGTTACTTCGAAAGTTTGAATGGTAGTGTTACTGCAAGTATTACTTATATGAACTTCGGAGAATTTATTCGAACTTCCGAGATCTCTCCCGATCCTATTGGTACATTCAGATCGTTTGATGCTGCGCTTACTTTGGGCTACGCAACAAAAATTAATAATGACTGGGGACTCGGCTTTAATTTCAGATTAATTCATAGTCGTCTTTCCGATCAGGCAGTTGGCGAAGAGCAAGGTACCGGTGTTGCAACTTCAGTAAGTTTTGATGTTGCTGCTATGTGGCGACCCGAAACTCTGAATATCTTCGGTGCAGAATTTGGAAACAGGTTCAGTATCGGTGCAAACCTAAGTAATCTTGGTCCTAAAATAGCTTATATCGATCAGGATCAGGCTGATCCCATTCCTACTAATTTCAGACTCGGGTTTGCATTACAAATAGTTAATGACGAATTCAACTCGCTTATCTACACTGTAGATTTCAGCAAACTGTTGGTTAGCAGGGATTCATCGGGTCATTCGGATGATTTTTACAAGGCAATATTTACAGCTTGGGGCGACCAAACCTTTGGTGAAGAGATGAGAGATATCGTTACCACAATGGGTTTGGAATACTGGTACGGAACACCGGGTGATTTTTTGTTCGCTCTCAGAACCGGTTTCTTTTATGAAGACCCATCGTTTGGCAATAGAAAGTTTTTAACCTTCGGCGCCGGATTAAGGTATGATATTTACGGGTTCGATTTTAGTTATATAACTACTTCGGTATTTAAAGGAGGAGAAAATCATCCGCTGAACGATACGTTGCGGTTTACAGTGTTAATTGGATGGGGCGCTGTACCCGAAACAGTAAGAGGATTACCGAGAGGTATCTAAAAACAAATGATAAATAAAATCCTCTTAATTATTTTTATGTTTGGTTTGGGCAGTTTATCTGCCCAATCTTTTAAACCTTACCTTAGCAGTACTTCTTCGGTTAATAATGCAAGTATTAACACCGATACTTTAAAGATACTTGCAATTATGGTAAACTTTCAGGAAGACAAAGACGGTACTACATTCGGCAATGGAAAGTTTGGTTCTATTTATTCAACAGACTACGGTAATTCTATATTAGACCCATTACCTCACGATAAACAATACTTTGAAGACCACCTGACTTTTGTTAAAAATTATTTCGACAAAGTTTCGAAAGGTAATTTATATATAGAGTTTACCGTATTGCCCGATACTTTCTCGGTTTCAAAAACGATGAGAAATTATTCACCGGTACCGGGTTCCGATAGTCTTACTAATGTCGCCGATTTTTCTGTTGAAGCGTGGACACTTGCCGATCAAATCTACCCGGGCTTTGACTTTAGCAGCTATAATCTGTTTACTGTCTTTCATGCCGGGGTCGGAAGAGATATATCTTTACCGGGCAGTATTGGCAACGAGAGAGACCTGCCATCGGTTTATTTAAGCGAAAAGTCATTTAAAAATATTTATGGTGAATCCTTTGAAGGCATCCCGGTTTCGGGCGGTTCGTTCAAAATTACAAACAGTATGATTATGCCTGAAACGGAAAGCCGCGAATTAGCAACCATAGTTGGAACAGCATTATTTCAAATAACAATTAATGGGTTATTGGCAGCGAGTATTGGCAGCCATTTGGGTTTGCCGGATTTGTTCGACACTGAAACAGGGTTAAGCGCAATCGGCAGATTCGGTTTGATGGATGGACAGGGTATTTTTGCATACAACGGAACTTATCCTCCCGAACCTTCTCCATGGTCTAAAATTTATCTCGGATGGGCAGAACCGGTTACAATTGATTTAGAAAATTCAGATATAAATATTGTTACAGATCTTGCTGCTGAACTTGGCGATACTGTTATATTAAAAGTTCCGCTTAATTCATCAGAATATTATTTAATTGAAAACAGAGCCCGCGACGCAAATAAGGATGGCTCAGTTGTAACTTACAGGGTTGACGGCAGCACGATTACCCGGACATTTACAAAAGATACAACCGGCTACTATAGTTTCGATGTCGATTCACTTTCGGGTGTTGTTTTGGATGTCGATGAATTTGACTGGGCAGTACCCGGCAACGGTATAGTTATCTGGCATATTGATGAAAATGTTATCGATGAAAAATTAGTATCTAACAAAATCAATACAGATAAATACCGCAGAGGAGTTGATGTAGAAGAAGCCGACGGTGTGCAGGATATAGGAGAAATTTTCAGAACAATTTTAGGCGATGAAGTTATTGGCGAAGGAACGGAACTGGATTTCTGGTTTTCGTCGAATTCCGCCGAATTGTATAGTAACAGGTTCGCGAAAGATACCCGTCCGAATACATTAACAAACACCGGTGCAAACAGCTTAATTACAATTAAAGATTTTTCCGATATTTCCAATAAAATGAGTTTCAAGATCGAATATGGTGATTCAATAATTAAACCCGTGATGAATTTCCATTTTCCTAACAGACTTTCTACCGGTTTTCTTTCCGCTGCCGTACTTAACGGAAAGGTATATTACATCAACATTGTTAATCTTTTCGATTTATTTATTACAGACGGTGAAAATATTATCACACAGGTTAATAATTTTACTTCTTCAAAACCTTCTTCAATTGTAACAGATAATGTTCTTTATATTTTCGGCAACCATAATAAACCAAAATACTGGATGACCGATGGTGGAATTGTTAATTCGGGTACATTTAACTTACCATCTGAAGATTATACGTCCCCGGTGATAAATCTTAATAAAGGTGATTATGAAGTATCATTTGGCACCGATAGCGGAAAGATATACACTTATACATTAGGCGGGTTGCCGGATATAGCTCCTGCACTTAAAAATGTTAAAGATTTAGGAAACGATTATAAATTACTAAAGCTGGCAATGGATAACGAGTATTTCGCTGTTATTGCTTCACCTAATAACGGGTTATCTCCGGAACAAATACCTTTATTCGTTAGTACGGGCGGAAATGTTTCCCTTGATGGTAATCAGCCGGTTGATATTGCACTTACAAAATCCCGGCTTGGTAAATATATTGCCGTTGTACTTACCCGTGAGAATAATATATTCATTATCGAGGGAAATAAAATCATTAACAAGTTCAAGGTTGAAAGTTCGTTTCCATTACAAGGATTTTCTTTAACAGATTTAAAAGGAGACGGCAACAATTATATTTTAATAAATAACGGTAAAAAAATAGAGGCATACAATTTTAACGGCGCTTCTGCCGATAATTTTTCGGTTGATATCTCAACTGATTTCGGACTTGAAAGAGCACCTATTACTGCTGATATAGAAGGCGATGCAAAACCTGAAGTTATTTCAATTAGCTGGGACGGTGTTCTGTATGCAATTGATGGCGGTAAAGGAAATATGATTCCCGGCTTTCCCATTTCAATTGGTGCGATAACCCAGGTTACGCCTGTATTGTATAATTATAACGGTAAAACATATTTAGCTGCTGCAAATTCGGATGGATTATTAGCGGCTTGGTCTATTAGCTCGGTCGAAGGAAATTTAAGCTGGTCTGAAGAAAACGGTAACAGACAAAACACTTCATTTATTGATGCGGCAAGTACATCAAATATTGTAAATGAATTTTTACCGGAGAGCCGGGCGTATAATTATCCCAATCCTGTTTACGGGAATACAACAAACATACGTTATTATGTTTCCGAAGATGCAAACATAAACATAAAAATGTTTGATTTAGCCGGTGATTTTGTTGCGGAATTAAATGATGTAGCGCAGGGCGGAATGGATAATGAAACAGTCTGGGATGTTTCCGGTATTCAAAGCGGTGTTTACTTTGCACGAATTGAAGCCGTTGGCAGCAGCGGTAAATCTGAATTTGTTATAATTAAAGTAGCAGTTGTTAAATAAAGGAATAATCTATCTCTAATTTAATGTTACCTTTCAAAATAACTATCCTTTTAACTGATATCTGAAGATGAAAAAACTAATCTTTCTGCTGTTTGTAATTTTATTTACCGTGAATCTTTTCGCACAATTTACCGATTTCCACCCGGAACTCGAATGGTACACGATTAAAGGTAAACATGTCGAAGTTCATTTTCACAAAGGTGCCGAAAGAACAGCAGAAGTAGTAGCCAAAATCGCCGATGAGGTTTGGGGACCTATTACTTCCCTCTATCAGTACGAACCGGATGTAGTGCACTTTGTTATTAAAGATATAGACGACTATTCAAACGGAGCAACATATTTCTTCGACAATAAAATTGAAATTTGGACGAGCGCACTCGACTTTGATTTAAGAGGCACTCATAATTGGCTGCGAAATGTTATCTCTCACGAATTCACCCACATGGTACAAATACAATCTTCTATGAAAGCCACCCGCACAGTGCCCGCAGTATTTTTACAATGGATTGATTATGATGACGAACGCAGACCCGACATTCTTTACGGTTACCCGAATGTGGTAGCTTCGTATCCGCTTGCAACTATAAACGTACCTGCCTGGTTTGCCGAAGGTACGGCGCAGTATATGCGTAAAGAATTTAACTACGATAACTGGGATACACATCGTGATATGGTGCTTCGTTCTTATGCGTTAGACAGTAGTATGCTAACATGGGAGCAGATGGGCGTTTTCGGCAAAACAAGTTTAGGTAATGAATCGGTTTATAATTCCGGTTTTGCACTAACCAAATATATCTCTCAGAAATACGGCGAAAATAAATTAAGGAAGATTGCACATGCTCTCGGAAACTTAGGCATATTTACAATCGATGCTGCGTTTGAAAAAGTATTAGGTAAAAGCGGAGATGAAATTTATTGGGAATGGAGAAACTTCGTTACGAATGATTACAAGGAAAGAAGCAAAGATGTTTTAGCTAACCTTGTAATTGGTGATACTGTTGCTGCGGTAGGGTTTGGAAATTTCTATCCGCGCTTTTCTCCCGACAGTTCCAAAATTTTATATATCTCTAATAAATCTGCCGACTATTTCAGTCTTTCAAGTATATATGAATACGATACTAATACTAAAAAGGATAAGCTTGTTGTTCCTGCAATCCGCTCCACTTTTGATTGGATACCCGGTACGAATAAAATTATCTATTCTCGATTGACGGAGAAGAATCCTAATTGGTACAATGTGCATGATATTTTTGTTTATGATTTTGATAAAAAAGAAGAAAAACGTCTGACACATAACTTAAGGGCGAACCAACCGAGCATTTCGAAAGACGGTAAAAAGATAGTTTTTATTTATCAGAAAGACGGTACGACAAATTTGGGTGTTGTTGATATCGACGGGGAAAATTTTAAATCGCTCACTTCTTATTCAAATGGCGAACAGGTTTATAATCCGAAGTTCTCAAACGATGATTCTTTTATTGTATTTGATTACTCTTATCGTGAAAACAGGCATATTGCTAAAATTAATATTGAAGGCGGTGAACCGGAGTTCCTGGTTAAAACAAAACATGATGATAGAAATCCTGTGTTCGATAAAAACGGAAACTTAATTTATGCGAGTGATAAAACGGGCATCTTTAATTTATATTCTTATAATTTAAAAACGGGAAAACAGAAGCAGCTTACCAATGTAATCGGAGGTGCGTTTATGCCCGATGTTAATGACAACGGTGATATTGTTTACACCGGGTACACTTCAACGGGATTCAAAATATTTCGCTTGAATAACAATGAGCAGTCCGAAGTATCAAAAGAAAACAGCTATGTCTGGAGAGATGATCCGCCTATCGGGAAAGACAAGCCCAACGGTGACATAAATAATTATAATCTTGAGGCATTACAAAATTATGATGATTACAATGTTACCGGGTATAAAAAAGAAGACTACTCCGGTGCTTTTTCTAGTTTAACCGTATTTCCTTATATAAGGATTGATAATTACAACCTCGCAAACAATTTTTTTGAAAGAATAAAACCCGGGTTGTTTGTTACATCGAGTGATATGCTGAACAGGTTTTCATTTTTTGCCGGTGCCGATATAAATACCCGGTTAGAGAGAGACCTGTTTTTTGTATTTTCCTATAAAAGTAAACTTCCGCTGCTAAACTTAATTGGTCTCCGTCCCGAGCTTTCAATTGAGCTATATAACATAAGCCGGAAAGCGGATGTGAATGTATTCTTCGGAGCCGATACGGTTAACGGAAATGTTAATTATGATATAACTATTCCGACAGACGTAACTTACAATTTATTCGAATTCGATTTTGTTGCGAAACATAGAATAATAAATCGGTTTCAGAATCTCGAATTCAGATTTATATTTAGCCGTTACTCAGCCGCAATAGGAAGTTTCATTATTCCGACAAGTAGCAGTCCAATACTGTATCCTACTACAAGCGATACATATTTTATCGGAAGAGATCTCCGGTTAAAGTATTCATGGAAGTCGATTACCCCGACGCGTGACAGAGATATAAATCCGACCGGTTTCGCATTTGATTTTATTTATGATTATGAGTTTAATAAGTTTAACGAGAGTGGAGATTATGTAGTTGAAGAGGGTTTGTTAAAACCAAAATTTGAAAATTTCAATTTTCACCGGCTGGAATTGAATACAAGGTTTTACATCCCGCTCTGGTACGATCATACTTTAACGGTGCAGTTCCGGGGTGGAACAATATTGGGTCCGGAAGTTCCATCTTTTTTCAATTTTTATTTGGGCGGCTTAATAGGTATGAAAGCGTACACTTTCTATGCAGTTGAGGGTAATGAACTTGCCTGGCTTCATTTAGTTTATCGTTTTCCGCTGGCAAGAAATATCGATACAAGATTGGGACACTTATACCTGGATAAAATATTCTTATCATTCAACTTCGATATTGGTGATGCATGGACGGGTGATGCGTGGAAATTTGAGAATATGAAAAAAGGTGCCGGTGCAGAAATAAGATTACACATGAATTCCTATTATCTGTTCCCAACAGATCTTTTTTTTAATGCATCCTACGGTTTCGATAAATTCAAGAGAATAGTGAATCACCAAACTATTACGTATGGAAAAGAGTGGCGTTTTTATGGTGGAATTCTTTTTGGATTTGATATTGTAAATTCAGGTAACAATTTAAAATTATAATTTTTTAGAGGAAGTAAATGCAAAAGTCAAACTTCTTAAACGTTTTGTTAATTATTTCTGTTTTATTTACAAGTTTATCGTTTGCTCAAATCCCGGAAGGTAATAAGATAGAATTAGTAGGTAACCTTCATGTCGATTCAAAGTTAATATTAGATTCATATCAACCCCTAGAAGCTAATTTTAAATTAAACGATCAGCCGGGGCAAAAATCACCTGTGCTTGCAGGAGTTATGTCGGCTGTGCTTCCCGGTTCAGGTGAGCTGTATGCCGGTGAATATTTAAAAGCAGCAATCTTCTTTGCAGTTGAGGCTGCCCTTGTTACAACTGCTGTTGTTTACAACAATAAAGGTGATAATGGAACAGCAGAGTTTGAAGCATTTGCAGATGAACATTGGAGCGTAGTGAAATATTCGGAATATTTATTAGATAATAAGGCAAAGTTGGGTATACCTGAAGATTGTGATATTCCGATAAATCCGGATGAAAGCTTACCTCCATGGGAAAGAATTGAAGATTGGGATGCATTAAACCGTTGCGAGAGTATTTTTCCCCATCAATTGGCTCATTATGGCGAGCAGCAATATTATGAGGAGATAGGTAAATACGGTAGTTTTAGTTCGGGATGGGATGATTTTAAAAGCGGGGATCCTTTCAGATATATAACATCAAGAATGAAATATTATTCTCAGATGCGCGGGCAGGCAAATGATTACTATAATATTGCCGATAAAGCGATAATAGGTCTTTACATAAATCACCTGTTGAGTGCTGTCGATGCTGTTTGGTCTGCCGCTGTACATAACAAAGACCTTTCGGTTAAAATGAGAGTTCAAAACGTTTACTTAGCCGATAGAGTTGAGTGGGTTCCTACTCTCAATCTACGATATAATTTTTAGTACTTAAGTGAAGTAGTTTTTTACTGCAACTGATAATTTCTATTAATTCATTTCTTTTAATTATCTTTCCTGTATGAATACGCCGATAGTAGTTATAGTAGGTCGCCCGAATGTAGGTAAATCCACATTGTACAACCGATTGGTTGGCAAAAAAGGAGCAATTGTAGATGACCGGAGCGGTGTTACAAGAGACAGAAACTACTGTGAAACCGAATGGGCTGGAAAGAAATTTACCGTCATCGATACAGGCGGGTATGTTCCGAAGTCTGATGATGTTTTTGAAAAAGCGATTAGAGAGCAGGTAGAAATTGCCGTAGCGGAAGCGGATGCAATCCTCTTTATGGTCGATGTTCGCACCGGTATAAATCCGATGGATAAAGAAATTACAAATATGCTTCGAAGCGCAAATAAAAATTATTACTTGCTCGTTAATAAAGTCGATTCGGAAAAGTATGAAGCTGCAGCATCCGAATTTTATTCCTTCGGGGTTGATAAAATTTACGATATATCGGCGCTTGGCGGAAGAAAAATAGGGGACCTGCTTGATGATGTAACTTCGGACTTTACAGAAGTTATCGAAGAAGAATTCGATCCAAGGTTGAAAATTGCAATTATCGGAAGACCCAATGTTGGCAAATCATCTCTTACCAATGCGCTGCTGGGTCACAAACGAAGTATTGTAACCGATATTCCCGGTACAACAAGAGACAGCATCGACTCAATTCTGAAATATTATGGTGAAGAGATTGTTTTAGTCGATACAGCCGGACTGCGCAAAAAGAAAAGAGTGCAGGAAAGTATTGAATTTTATTCCAGCATCAGAACTCTTAAAGCGATTGGCGATTGTGACGTAGCAGTTGTTATGCTCGACGCAAAGTACGGGCTGGAAAAACAAGATCAGAAAATTATTGATGAAGTCGTCCGTTGGCGCAAAGGATTAATTATTGCAGTAAATAAGTGGGATTTGATCGAGAAGGATACAAAGACCGCTGCTTCATTTGAAAAAAGAATTACTGAAAAACTTGGTGCGGTTAATTATGCGGAAATAATATTTATATCTGCACTAACAAAACAAAGAATATACAAGCTTATTGATGTATGTAAAAATGTTGCAGATGAAAGAAAGAAAAAAATTTCCACCAACCAGTTGAACAGCGATCTGCTGTCAGAAATAAAAAACAATCCGCCGCCCGCCACTCCGTCGGGAAAAGAAGTGAGGATAAAATATATTACACAGGTCGGTGAGCATTATCCGATCTTTGCGTTCTTCTGTAATTATCCGAAATTTGTTGCAGACAATTATAAACGTTTTCTTGAAAATATTATAAGGAAATATTACGGATTCAAAGGTGTTCCGATGACATTAAGCTTTAGGGAGAAATAGTGAAGCCGGATAGAATAATAGTCGTCGGGGGAAATGCTGCGGGACCTGCTGCTGCCGCAAAAGCAAAAAGAGTAAATCCGTCTGCACAGGTTATTATGTTCGAGGCAGGCAATTATATTTCCACCGGAACTTGTGAAATACCTTACGTTATTTCGGGCGAAATAAAAGATTATGAAGACATAGTTTATTTCTCTGCTGCTTCGTTTAAAGAGTCGAAGGGAGTTGATGTTTATGTTAATCATATCGTGGAAGATATAAAGCGAAAAGAAAAAATTGTGGTTGTCCGCGATTTGATAGATAACAGTATAAAAGAATTCAGTTACGATACATTGGTTCTTACAACCGGTTCTACCGCGAGATTAATTCCCGGGTTCGATAAAGAGTATAAAAATATTTTCACGTTAAAAAATATTAGTGATTTAATTAAAGCCGAAAACTATATAAGTTTAGAATCTGTTAAAAAAGCAATCATCATCGGTTCGGGCTACATTGGTATCGAAGCTTGCGAAGCGATGAATAAACTTGGTCTAGAAGTTACTTTATTAGAAAAGGAACCTCTGCCGCTTCCAACCGCAGAAAAAGAGATAAGCGAAAAAGTAGTCGGTATTCTTAAGTCGAGCTCGATAACATTTTTAAGCAGCATACCCCCTGTCGAACCAATTGTGAAAAACGAAAAAATTATTGCAGTAAAAATGGATGAGAAAATTATTGAAACTGATTTGGCAATAATCGCAATCGGGTTTAAACCGAACACATATCTTGCTCAAAAAGCAAAATTGGAAATAAGTAAAAAAGGTACGATAAAAGTTGACCGGAAACTAAGAACCAGCGACAGAAATATTTTTGCTGCGGGTGATAATATTGAATTCGTAAACCGTATTACAAATAAGCCGGACTATTTTCCGCTTGCTACCTATGCAAGAAGCTTTGGACATATTGCCGGTGAAAATGCAGCCGGCGGTAATGTTAACGCTGAACCTGTAATTAGAAATGTTAGCGTAAAAATCTTCGATAGTTTTTATGCATCTGTTGGAATCACGGGCAAAGAGGCTGAATTTTATGGTATCGGATTTTCCTCCGTTACTGCCGAAGTAAGGAATTTAGTTAACGTAATGCCCGGCAGCAGGAAAGTGTTTGGAAAGATAATTTTTAACCGGGAAAATAAAAAAATACTCGGCGCTTCATTTTTAGGCGGCAGAGAGGTTTCGGGTTACGCAGATCTGCTCTCCTCATTAATTTATTTATCACAGCCAATAAATATGCTTGAAATGATAGATTACAACTATACTCCTCCGTTGTCACCATTTACAAATCTTTTGTATGTTTTAAGTAGAAAATCAGGTAAAAAAAGTAATTAGGTAGTTTAAAATGCAAACACACTTTAAAAATTTCTATATAGTTGATCACCCTTTAGTTAAAGCGGATATAACGATACTGCGTGACGTAAATACTGATTGTGAAAATTTCAGGTATGCTGTTTCACGTATATCAATTATAATCGCGGTTAAATTGTGCGAAGATCTAAGAATAAAATCCACTCCGGTAACTACACCTTTAGAGGAAACGGATGGTTATAAAATATCAGAGCAAATAGTTATTGTTCCTGTATTACGCGCTGGGCTTGGGATGGTTGACGGTTTCCTGCAGATCATTCCGGATGCTAAAGTAGGTCATATCGGGTTGGAAAGAGATGAAGAAACTTTGAAGCCGATCGAGTATTATTATAAAACACCTGCCAATCTTAACAAGCATAAAGTTTTTCTTGTAGACCCGATGCTTGCTACCGGCGGAAGCGCTTCTGCGGCGGTATCATTTCTTAAAAAGCGGGGTGCGGGAAACATAACATTCGCCTGTCTGGTTGCTGCCCCGGAAGGAATTAATAAG
>BDSV01000076.1 GCA_002898075.1 bacterium BMS3Abin03 | reverse complement strand
TATAACGCTATGAAGGGTTCATCTCGAAGCCCCGATAAAAAGAATCGGGGTAAACTCTGCCGGGAGATAATCCGGTGTTCACGCTAAAAAGAAGCGGGATCTAAAGATGAGCTAAGCCCCGCCTTCGTTCTGAAGTCTTCAGCGGGCAAGCTTAGTGATGATTATCTGCAACGCCTTGACGCAACTCTGAAATACTTAAAGAATTGATTTATAGTTTCTTGCACCATGTAGTATTCTGTGAATATAGATGGTTTTTCTTTCTATCGTGTAAAAAATAATATAGTTTTGTACTATTAAGTATCTGTATCTGAGATTTTTTATTTCTTCATCTCGTGGTACTCTTCCAAGTAAGGGATTCTCTGATAATAATTCCAGGTTCTTTTCTATTTTATTTGCTATTGTATTAGCTGCATTTTTATTATCTGCGGCAATATATGAGACAAGTTCTGTGAAGTCTTCTTCGGCAATTTTCAATAACCGGATTTGAAACTTATTTCCCGGCATTAATTTTCTCTCTAATGTCTTTCATTGCCTGCTTTAGCGTTCTGCCGTTGTCGCCGTCAATTCTTTGATTTTGTGCTACAGATAATTTACTTAACAGCTCTATCTTCAATTGCATTTTTGAATAGTGAGACATCGACATAACAACCAAATCACCTTCACCGTTTTTTGTAATGAATATCGGTTCGTTAGAAGTGTGGGCTAACTTTGATATTTCGTTTGACTTGTTTCTTAAATCCGATATTGGTTTAATTATTGGCATTTTTTATCCTCCAATCGATTGTCAATAAATTATCATAATTATGATAAATGAAATATATAAAAAAGTAATATAACCGGCAAACAGCAGTTACAATGAAATTTAACTACTGTTCTTATAAACTTTGGCATTTGCAATTAAAGTATTCATTGCTCTTATGGGAAGACAAATTATTTGCAACGCAGTTATCAGTTTTTTAAGTCATAATTGCTGAATCGAATCAAAAAAATCATATTAAAAAATACTAATGATTTTAATTCCTGGTTAGAATTGAGATTCTCCTCTTTTTTATTTAATATTGCTGCAACGCAATTGTTTACATCTGAGGTTTCAGGTTTTAACTGCGAGTAACAATAAGCAAGACAGCTCAATAATTCCCAATAATTAATTAGAGGAGGAATAAATGAATACAAAATTTAAATTGATTTCAGTATTAACCATACTGGTATTTTCAGGTATTCTTTTTGCTAATTTATCTAAATGGCATCTGCTGGGAAGTAGAGAAGTTAAATTCAGAACAGAAAAAGATGTTATTGCTGTGGGAGCAGAAGAGGGACTTTTTACAAAGATTAAATTGACTGTTAATAAATCTGCAGTCCATTTTAATGATATGAAAGTTCATTTTGCCAACGGCAAAGTGTTTGATGTTAAGCTTAGAACTGTTATACCTGCCGGAGGTGAAACCAGAGTAATTGATTTACCCGGAGATGCTAGAAATATCAAAAAAGTGGTTTTTTGGTATTATTCAACATTAAAAAATCCTAAACGTGCCGTTGTAAAATTGTATGGGAAAAGATAAATTCTTTGCGAAAAATACGATAGCTAATCTTTAACTGGTTTTTCATCTGTTTATAATTTCTCTTTTTTGGTCAGATGGAACTCGCATTATAATCATTGTCTTGTGTGTAAATGATTTTTCATGCTCGTTTCATATATCCCGCTTCAAACAGAAACACAAACATGTTCCGGTTTCATCGGTGGGGCGGTGGCTTCGGTTGCAGATGTTGGCGCCGCTAAACGTGTCGCCGAAATGTTTGCGTCCGGTTAAGCGCTATTCGATATGGAATAAAGCCCTATTAATCTTCTCCATTAAAAAACAAAATCATATCCAATGCGTTTTCTACTTCGGGAAATGTATTCATAAATTTATTATTCTCTACTTTAGTCAATCACATTTCATTTATATCTATTTATAAAAAGCGCTTCTTCGAATAATAATTTAGTTGCAATATAAACTCTTATTTCGTACTTTAATTAACACGATATTAAGTACTAATTATAAGACAATAAATGAAACGAATCAAATTTAATCAGGATATTCGTCCTTTATCTGAATTCCGGGCTAATACCGCTGCTTTAATAGAACAGGTACGCTCAACCAAAAGACCAATGGTCATTACACAACATGGTAAAAGTTCTGCGGTTATTTTGGATGTGCAAGAGTATGAGTCGCTGATTGAAAAAATAGAACTCTTACAGGAAATTCAGATTGCGGAATCACAGTTGCAGCAAGGTTTGGGTATTGAGCATGATGAGGCAAAGAAGCAAACTTTATCACGCCTTCGTAAAAAGAAATGAAAATAATTTGGTCGCCTCTTGCTCATCAGAGAATTGACGAGATTGCCGATTACATCGCAACCGACAATCTGGACGCTGCTGAACAATGGGTTAATTCCGTGTATGATAATGTAAAAAGATTAAAAGACTTTCCCAGGAGCGGCAGAGTAGTTCCGGAAGTTGAGAAGCGATGACATCAGAGAAATTTTATTTGGCGATTATCGAATAATATACGGAATCGAAAAAAAGCAAATTAAAATTTTAACCGTTCGTCACGGTAAACAAATACCACCGATTGAAGATATTGAAACTGTATAAATTAAAGCAGGTAGCAACGAATCAACATCAATCGAGGGTGATTTTTATTTGAACGATTATATGCTCTTTAAAAGTTTTAGTAAACTCGTACTAGTTATGACTTAGGGGCTTCGCGCTGATTATGCGGGCTATGATAGTATAAAGCAGCTTCCAATGAACATCTTCCAACAATTAACCCAAACAAATATCTTACCTTACATACTCCCGGGAAAAAGTATTCATAAATTTATTATTCTCCGGCTTAGTCAGTTACATTCCTTAACATCTATTTATAAAAACCGCATTTCTTCTTAACAATTTCTTAACATAGGCATAATCTTACCTTAACATACCAGCCAATCTTTTTAATTATTATTAAAAAGTAAATATCATTTTTTTTTGGATAATAACTATCAAAAGGAGTTACGTTATGAACTCGAAGATGTATTCTTTATTAATTATAATCTTTGGCTTATTCTCTAGTATTGGTAGTGCACAGGTTCAGCTCAATGCAGCGGGCGCTACCTTTCCGTACGTAATTTACTCGAAATGGTTCGATTTATACAATCAACAAACCGGTGTACAAATTAACTATCAATCGATCGGCAGTGGAGCGGGAATCAGGCAGATAATTGAAGGCACAGTAGATTTTGGCGCCAGCGACGGTCCTATGAATGATAAGCAGTTAGCGGAAGCAAAACGAAAACGCGGTACTGAAATTCTTCATATCCCCACGGTTATGGGTGGGATTGTATTAAGCTACAATCTTCCTTCTGTCAGTAAAGTTTTAAAATTTGACGGACAAACTGTAGGTGATATCTTTTTAGGCAAGATAACTATGTGGAACGATAAGAGAATTTTAGAGCTAAACCCCGGAGTTAAACTTCCGGATGAAGCTATTTTAGTGGCTCACCGCTCTGACGGAAGCGGCACATCTTTTATTTTCACTAATTATCTCTCAAAAGTAAATAAAGAATGGGCAGAAAAAGTTGGTTTTGGCACTTCTGTAAATTGGCCAGTAGGACTCGGAGGAAAGGGAAATGAAGGAGTATCAGGTATAATTAAGCAAACCCCCGGTTCTTTCGGTTATGTGGAACTTGCTTATGCAGTACAAAATAAACTTCAATATGCCAAGCTGAAAAACAAAGCCGGTAATTTTGTCGTGGCTAATTTTTCCACAGTTTCTGCTGCAGCAGAAGGCGTAGCTAACAACATGCCTTCAGATCTTAGAGCGATTATTACCGATGCTCCCGGTAAAAACTCTTATCCTATTTCAGGGTTTACATGGTTATTAGTTTATAAAAATATGGAGAATAAACAGAAAGCTGAAGCGCTCGTTAAATTTTTATACTGGGCTATGGAAAAGGGAGAAGCTTATGCCGAAGCTTTATATTACGCACCGCTTCCTAAAGCCGTTATAAAACTTTGTGAAGAAAAAATAGCTTCTATAACCTATAACGGACATAAAATTAAATAAATATATCTTTTACAAATTGGTTTTCGGATTTTGGTTTTATTATAAACTTACCTTTATCCTCTCTTCCCGCAAAAGTCAGGACAGGTAAAAAGAGAGGAGTTTATGGTAAAATCCGAAAACCAATTATAATAGTGCATATATCTGTAACGTAATTAATAAGTTCACTCTAAAAAGGTAATCACAGTGGAAACAAAAATCAAAAAGCTTAATAATTTAATAGACTCCTGCGCCTGCCTGCTATTAGGCAAGGTTCGTGGGGATGATAATCAATAAAACTGACTTTTTAGATCGGACCTATTAATTGTTTTACAAATCTCAACTGAAATATAAAAGCAAAACTAAAAAGAAAAACTATTTCAATCGCCTTGTGGAAGCAGGAAATTGGGGTGATTTAATATTTGAAAGATTAACCCAGTTCTTTGCTTTACTTGTATTTCTATTGGTTATTCTAATTGGCTATGAAATGTATAGCGGTTCCAGATTATCTATTCAGAAGTTCGGATGGCAGTTTTTAGTAACTTCTACATGGGACCCGGTTAAGGAAATATTCGGTGCGCTTCCGGCTATTTACGGAACACTTGTTTCCTCATTCCTGGCGCTGATGATTTCGCTTCCGCTCGGGCTGGGAGTTGCAATATTTCTTTCTGAATTATCACCCGGCTGGCTGGAAAAACCACTTTCGTTCCTTACCGAATTGCTTGCAGGCATTCCCAGCGTAGTTTACGGACTGTGGGGAATATTTGTTTTAGTGCCCTGGCTAAGGATTAGTGTAGAACCTTTTTTAAATAAACATTTTGGTTATCTTCCTTTTTTTAGGGGCGCACCTTACGGTTTTGGAATGTTGGCGGCAGCTTTAATCCTTGCTATAATGATACTGCCTATAATCTCTTCGATATCGAGGGACATTCTAAGATCGGTTCCCGATTCACAAAGGGAAGCTGCATTTGCACTCGGAGCAACAAGATGGGAAGTGATTAAAATAGTATTAGCGGATTCACGTTCCGGTATTTTGGGAGCAACCATGCTTGCCCTTGGAAGAGCTATCGGTGAAACTATGGCAGTTACAATGGTAATAGGCAACCGGGCTTTAATTTCTCCATCACTTTTTGATCCGGGTTATACAATGGCAAGTATAATAGCTAACGAGTTTACTGAAGCTTCTTCCGATCTTTATTTAAGTGCACTAATCGAACTGGCTTTAGTCCTGTTTGTAATTACTATAATAATAAATATGGCAGCAAGGTTAATGGTGTGGCGTATGGATAGGAAATGGGAAACGGTTAAATAAGATGGAATTCAACTTACTTCGAAGAAAAGTAAATAATTATGTTATACTATCGTTAACTTTTATAGCGGCAGCTATTACCGTGTTACCGCTCCTGTTTATCTTTTATTATACTATCTCTAAAGGTATAACTTATCTAAGCCTCGATTTTTTTATTAATATGCCTAAACCGGTTGGCGAAGTTGGCGGAGGTATGGCTAATGCCATTGTGGGTACGCTGATTCTAATCGGAATTGGAAGTGCTATAGGGCTGCCGGTGGGAATAATGACGGGAATATATCTTGCAGATTTTGGTAGAAATAAACTCGGCAAGGTAGTTGGATTTTTAACCGATGTATTGAGCGGTATTCCTTCTATTGTTGTAGGAGTTGTGGCGTACACTTTAGTAGTAATTCCTATGCGGCATTTTTCTGCATTTGCCGGTGGTATCGCCCTGGCAATTCTTATGATTCCCACTATTACAAGAACTACCGAGGAGATGATAAAGCTTGTGCCCGACTCTTTCAGGGAAGCGGGCTTGGCGCTCGGTATTCCAAAGTGGAAAACTTCTGTAAACATAGTGCTGCGGTCTGCATGGAAAGGTATAGCTACGGGCATTTTGTTAGGTCTTGCAAGGGTAGCCGGTGAAACAGCTCCGCTGCTATTTACTGCGTTAGGAAATCGTTTCTGGTCTACAAAAATATTTCAACCTATAGCTTCTTTAACTGTGTATATTTATGATTATGCCAAATCCCCGTTTTCTGAATGGAATCAACAAGCATGGACCGCATCGCTGGTTCTTATTATCCTAATCTCTTTAATTAGTTTATTATTTAAATTTTTAACAAGGTCTAAATACAAATCACGGTAACGCAATGCATAATACTATTAATACTATTAATACAATTAATACAATACAACCTGAGTTAACTTCCAAAGTTATTAAAGAGAAAGTTAAGAAAAATATAGTAGTCGATGTTAAAAACTTAGCGGCTTATTTTGGAAAAACAAAAGTTCTGAAGGAAATAAATCTTCCTGTTCCAAGAAATAAGATACTTGCAATTATAGGACCTTCGGGCTGCGGTAAATCTACATTTCTTAGGTGTATAAACCGGATGCACGAAGTTGTTGGCGGAACGATGACGGGCGAAATTCTTTTTGACGGAAAGCATATAATGAAATATGATCCTGTGCAGTTAAGAAGAAAAATCGGAATGGTATTTCAAAAGCCCAATCCTTTTCCTACCATGTCTATTTTTAATAACGTTGTAGCAGGATTAAGATTGAACGGGGTTCGTAATAAGAAAAAACTTTCGGTAATAGTTGAACAAAGCTTAAAGCAGGTTGCGTTGTGGGATGAAGTTAAAGATTCTCTTCAAGATTCAGGTATTAATATTTCGGGAGGTCAACAGCAAAGATTATGCATCGCAAGAGCTATTGCTGTTCAACCGGAAGTAATTTTGATGGACGAACCTGCCAGTGCTCTCGACCCGATTTCAACCGCAAAGATTGAAGAACTGCTGTACGAACTTAAGAAAAACTATACAATAGTTATTGTAACACATAACATGCAGCAGGCAGCGAGAGTTAGCGATCTGACTGCATTCTTATATATGGGTGAGTTAATAGAGTTCGATAAAACATCAAAAATATTTACCAACCCTGCGTTAAAACAAACTGAAGATTATATTTCTGGCAGGTTTGGTTAAACCAAGCATAATTATACTGAAAATCCTATTTTAGGAAAGTTAATAATTAACAGAGAAAATAATGGAAAGACAACTCGATATTCAGCTTGCCAAGCTGAAAAAAAGAATTATAAAAATGTGCAGTCTTGTCGATGAGCAAGTTGAGCTGGCTTTACGTTCCGTTGAAGAAGAGAACGAAGAGTTCGCTAAACAAGTAATTGAAAAAGACAAGAAAGTTGATAAGTTCGATGTAAAAATAGAAAGAGCATGTCAGAAAATTTTTGCGTTGAATCAGCCGGTAGCTATGGATTTGCGGCTTATTATGTCTGCAATGTCTATGGATACTAACCTTGAGCGGATTGGTGACAATGCAGTAAATATCAGCGAGCAATTTCTTCAGATGAAGAAGAAACCGGAATTTTTCAAGCAGACAAAGTTTGATGAAATGGCAACGGTTGTTCGTTTAATGTTAAAAAATTCAATCGATGCTTTTATTGATAACAACGCGGAACTTGCAAAGGAAGTTATTAAAGCAGATGATGACCTCGATATGTTGGACAGTGAAAACCGGCAAATACTTATCGGGATAATGAAACAGGATTGTGAAAATATTGAACCGGGCGTTGCAATGCTCGGCATATCGAGAATGATGGAAAGATTAGGTGATCTTGCAACGAATATTGCAGAAGACGTTTATTTTATCAGCGAGGCTCAGTTAATCAAATATAATTACGAGAAATACATTTTTTCCGATGAAGACGATGATACAGAGGAATGACCGGGATAAATTTAATGGTCGTATCCTGTAAATTAAAATAAAGAGTTTTAGCTTTGAAAAAGTAACGAATAATTTGTCAGGAATAGGATGGAAACTATAAAAAGAAAATAGGCGGCTATAGCGAAAACAAATTGATTTATTAACACAAAAACCATACTTTGTGTTATCATTAAATGGCAATATGATTGGGAAACATTAGCTTAAAATATGATAGCACTAAGCACTGCATTTTGGGGGTGACAGACAAACCGAAGTTACCTGCACAAAAAGAATCACCATTTCCTGAAATTTATTCCAACAAAAGAACGAACAGATATTATTACAAATTAGAATTAAATGAAGAACGGGGTACTGGATTAAATACCCTTAGCTACAGTTTTTAAAAAGATGGTTTCGCACAATTTATTGCGGCTTTAGACGAACAAAATTTTATCTGTAAATTGGAACGTAGTGGAAATCCCGATATGTCGGGATGAGTTTAACATTTTAAATGTTCATACTAATTTTTTTGCTCATTTCCAGATAATATTCTTTAAAGTTATACGTTTAAGTTATGGAATTAATGAAATTACCTGAATATGTTTACAAATATATATCTTGGGAAAAAGACTACCATAGGAAGATAGTATTAGAGAACAAAATCTTTTTTTCTTCCGTGAAAAACTTTAATGATCCATTTGATTCTACAATTCCATTGAGATATGACAAATGGACAGATGAACAAATATTTGATTTATTTGTACAAGAAATTCGTAGGAATAATCCTAACCTAACAGATGATGAAGTCAAGCGAGTTGCGAGAAATGAACTTCGTAACGATGATGTTAGAAATGATAAGAGAATACAAAATACTATTGATAATCAAAGAGAAATAATAGCTACTAAATATGGAATTTTTTCTACGAGTTGTAAATATGATAGTGTATTGATGTGGTCCCATTATTCCAATTTACATAAAGGTCTATGTATAAGATTTAACTGTGAAAAATTAAGAGATTATATTGAAAATGAATGTCCTAAAAATGATTGGATAATTGTTTGGTATAAAGCAGAATACAGCAAAGATTATCCTGTCTTAAATCCATTTGAATTGTCTGATGAAGATCAAATTATAAAATCTCTTATAATAAAATCTGCAATTTGGATATACGAGGAAGAAATTCGATTTATTTTATTTACCTATCCAAATAAAGAATTGACATTACCTTATGGAATTATAGATCAGATAATCCTTGGTTGCAAAATATGTAGAGAAGATAAAAAAGAACTAATTGAGTTTTCCAAAAACAATAATATTGAATTGGTTCAAGCTTTTCGGAAAGAATATGATTTTGACTTAGGTTTTATAAAAGTAAACGTATAACGTTATAAAGGATTCATCTCGAAGCCAGCCGAGAGATAATCCAGTGTTGAGCTAAGCCCCTCCTTCGTTCTGCGAACTTAGGCGGGCAGGCGGATGAAAAGCCACGCCGTTATATACTCATCAAAGATATGGTTGTTTATTGCAATACGAAAAACATAGTGCAGCGAAGCTGCGGGATAAAAGATTAAAGTAAAAAAACGAAAGAATTATTTCTTCAATTGACTTTAAAATAAAGAAGCACTAATAAAAACAGCGAGAAGTTGATTAACTAAAATAATCAGATTATGGGAATACCCGTATGCATTATTTATCTTGCTTATGCATAAACTATTTATTATCTTATGCATAAGATAATTCAAAGGAAATAAAAAATGAGAACAACAATTGATATACCGGAAGATTTAATGAAAGAGGCAATGAAAGTAACTAATTCATCCACAAAAACTGAATTGATAAAAATTGCGTTGAAAAATATTATTCAGAAAAATAATATAAAATCATTAAAAAAGTATAAGGGTAAAATTGACCTTAATATTGATTTGAATATTATAAGAAGCAGAGATGAAAATATTAATTGATAGTTCTGTCTGGATTGATTATTTCAGAAGCGGAACTCATACAAATAAACTCGATACTTATATTGACCAAAACCTTGTATGTACCAATCATTTGATTTTAGCAGAACTTATACCTTTTTTAAAAGTGAAGAAACAATTTAAGGTAATAAAATTGCTTGAAACTTTAACAAATATTAAACTTAATATAAATTGGGATAATCTAATTAACTTTCAAACTACCTGCATTCACAAAGGGATTAACAAGGTTGGAATCCCTGATTTAATAATATTGGACAATGTAATACAGAATGACCTGGTTTTATATTCGCTTGATAAACATTTTGAACATATCAACAAGTATATAAGTTTTAAAATGATAAGCATTTAGGATTTCCTGATTTATCGAATCAATTCAACTCTAAAAGTAAAAATCACACCTTCTATAAAGGTGGCTTTGAATATCGAACACCGGTTAACCCTGCATGCCGGCAGGCAGGGATTTAAAATTTTAAAGTATTTGTTAATCATAATTTCTACACATCCTAAACCGCTGTTTGTTAATCATTATTCTATACGTAGTATTAAATGATTAGGCATAGCCAATTCTTCATTAACACTCTAAACAGGTGGTTTTTTAAATTGAAATACAAAATAATCATTGCTTCTATAACGGTAAGTTCTTAATTTAAAACTGTCTTTTCATTTATTCATTGACCGGGCGGGTAATGCTGAGATTTGAAATGAATAGAAATATCGCAACAGTAATAATTGCTCCATTAACATCAAAACTCCGGAATTATCCAACCAGAATTTCTTGTAAAGTTAAAGGGAAAAAAGGACGAATCGTTTTAGACCAAATTAGAACAGTCGATAAAATTAGATTAATTAAAAAGTTAGATTTTCTCAACAAAACTGTGCAGACTAAAACATTAAAAGTTCTAAATGCAAATGTTTTCTAAATAATGCAACCGAATTAGCAGGTCAATACCGAACGTTCCATCGTTGTGGCGATAAACTGTTTTTCCCCGAAGTGCTTCCTTCGGAACTGGTCTGAGTTGTTAGATTTCGTAAAGACTACTGAAATTTGTGAGCGGCGGGTGAAAAACAGCACTGTTAGCTGCTGAAAAAATTAAATGATTAAATGTGAAATTATGGCTAAGTTAAAAAGAAATGACCCCTGTCATTGTGGTTCTGGAAAAAAATATAAGAATTGCTGTTATCTCAAGGATTATGAAGAAGTAATTCCCGAAAAAACGATTGCTGAATTTTCTTTAGATGATGGTTCAAAAGTTCCTCATGCTATTACTTCCATAGATTCGATTCCAACTCATAATAAAAATGGGCTGACTCCAAAAATTTCTAAAGAACAAATGATGGAACTATGCATGGATGAAATTCAACAAGTTCTTGATAAAGAAAAAGTAGGAATGATACATGATTTAGTTGATAGCACAATTTTAGCAATGAACATTATTCCTACATTTACCTACAGAGAAATTGCAGAACGAATTGATAAAGACGAAAGATTTGAATTACTTCATTTTCAAATCTGTAGTCTTAAAGGAACAGATCCCATAAAATTAATTATGGATAAGCTTGATACTGATTAATATAAATATTAATGGTTATAAATTATGGTTAAAGTAAAACTTGAAGATGTTATTGAACAAATAGAATTTGCAAGTGAATCGAGTAAATCTTTCCTGAATTTAAATACCGGTGAAATTCATGTAATACCGGAAGAAGTTGAGATATATGCTGAAGAGGATATTGAAGATGAGGATTTCATACCTGACTGGGAGAAAGAAATAATACCGGTCGCAAAGGATATTCAAAAAAATCCTGATAATTATATTCGATTTCCCGACCAGTATGATATACATGAATATTCAATAATGGAGAGCTTTAGCTTATCTTTATCAGATGAAAAGTTGCGGGATATATTATATTATTCTCTAAAAGGTAGTGGCGCATTCCGGCGATTTAAAGAAAATATTAATCGTTTAGGTATAACTGAAGAATGGTATAAATATAAAGATGAAGCATTAAGAAAAATTGCAGTCGAATGGTGTCAAGATAATAATTTAGAATATTATTAAAATAATATTGGTAAAAAAGCATCTAACCAGCAAATCTCCGAAGTGTCGAAGGCATTCCTTCTAGACGGATAACCTGAACGCATTACCCGGTCGGGGAAAGTTGTAAATATATAGTTTTGAAGTTTTAGTTTACCCAGCAGAGCGGATTGGCGTGAACAAAATAATTTGTCATTGTAGTTCGGGTCCGGTTATTTGCAACGCCGTTAGGTTGAAGATAAATGTGAATAAAATAAAGTACCCAATTTTTTTTACTGTGAAACAAAGAATTCGATATTTGCAAGTGTTAATGTATCTCCCGGTTTTATTTGTGCGGGTTTCATTGCCTCGAGATGATTATTTTTGATCTTTGTACCATTAGTTGTGTTATTCAAACAAAGCTAAAAGCATTTCAGAGATTTAAGATTATAAATGTCTTTATTTCTAAGCTTGGTTTTCATTATAGTTCTTGATATTTTTAATTATAATTCTTGTTGTTTAAAATACAGTTGTAGCAAAGGAACTTTAAAGATTGTTAACACAATTTAGCACTATATTCACCGATAAAACGATTAGTAAATTATATCTTTCACCGTATGTAAAAATTTACTATTCTGATTCAGGTGTTTTTATTAATCACACCATAAAATCCCAAAAATATTTAATACCCGGAGATCGAAAAATATTAAAAGAACTTTTCGAGACTTTGCATTCTGGTGTAGATTATCAAACTCTCTTATCAAAAGCAGGTCAAATAGTTAATAAAGAAGACGCCGAAAATTGGATTGCGGAATTTATGCAGCGCGGTGTTTTAGAATAATAAAGGTAAATTATTCAAATATTGTGTTTATTTAAAATATGAATTCTGAAATAATTCCTGAATTTTATATTGAAAAAAGTAATTTTACATTTCATCCAACCCATGTGTTTTCCAATAACGGAAATAGAATTTTAATTAACAGTAAGCTCGGAACTATTTTTGTCTGTGACGACCATATTTTAAATCAAATAAAATCTAAGCGGCTCTCAGATGATATACAATTCAAACTTATTCAGCGTGGCTTTGCATCAATTAGTGAAAATGATACTTTTAAATCTATACCTGAAATTTCTCCCAAGTTTTTCATTATAGATGTTACCCGTGCATGTAATCTGCGCTGCTCATATTGTTTCCGCAATTTAGATGATAAAGTTTCAACTATCTCTGCAGAAATGCTTGACAAAATAATAGAGTATGTTATTAATTATGCTAAACAGAATAGAATAAGCGAAATACATATTCAGCCGTGGGGTGGGGAACCGCTTATTGCCTTCGATAGAATAGCACAAATGCATCGATTATTAAATGAAAGCAATATTAAATTTCAGATAAGTGTTGAAACTAACGGATGCCTTGTTACAAAGAAAATGGCGGAACGACTGAACGAAATGAATATTGGAGTTGGAGTTAGTCTTGATGGATTACCTATCACGCATAATTCACAGAGACCAACAATGAGCGATGGTCCATCTTATAACATGGTTTATCGAGGAATAAAAAATTTATGGGATGCAGGTTATAAAGATAAACTTGGAATCGTTACAGTTTTAACTCAAAATAACAAAAAATATTTTAATGATATTTTTGATTTCTATACTCAAGAACTCAAGATTAATAAATTCAAACTTAATATCGTTAAGGACAGCCCAAATTTAAAGGATAAAAACATTTGTCTTACGCCTGATGAATATGCCGAATTGCAGTTAAATCTTCTTAATAAATTAATTAAATTAAACAAAGCAGGTTATAAAATAACTGAATTTAATATTCGGGATAAACTTCTGAACTTGTTAGTTAGAGGTAAAATGAATATTTGCATTTCGCAAGGCTGCTTAGGAGGAATTAAACTTATTGGCTTCGATCAAACAGGACACATCTACCCATGCGACCTTACCGATTATCCTGAATTTTCTATTGGAACTATCGAAGATGGAGATTTGATTTCTCTTATCTCTGCATCTCAAAAAACTAACGAGTTCTTTAATCCCAAGCATTCTCCTTTATGTACCGATTGTGCCTGGTGGTTTTATTGTAAGGGTGGATGTACTTCCGCTTTAAAATACCGCAATAACAAAATTGAAGGCGTAGATAAATTTGAATGTAACGTTAATAGAAAATTATATCCGGTTCTGCTGAATCTCATTGAAAATGAATCTGAATTATTAGAACCATTAATCAATACAACCATAATATGAAAACTGCTTATTATGCTATCGGTTTAAGATGTAATCTTCGTTGCATTTTTTGTCCTTGTTCGGAGGAACAACCTGATTATAAATATTTTACTCTGGAAGAGTTAAAAGACACAATAGAAGAAACTCTAAAAGTTAAAGACATCGATAATTTTTTACTTTCCGGGGGTGAGCCGACAATACAAAAAAGTTTTATTCCGATTGTAGAATACATCTGCCAGGAAAAAAAGCGACCGTTAAGTTTATTAACAAACGCAATAGTATTCTCGAAGAATAAATTTTTAGAACGATTTCTTTCTGCTGTCGGAAATTCCAAATTTGAAATGGTAACTGCAGTTCATAATCATATTCCGGAAAAACACGATTATCTTACACAAACGAAAGGTAGTTTTGAAAAAACCTTAACCGGACTAAAAAATTGTGTCTCATCCGGTATAAATACTAGTGTGAAATATAATATTGTGAATTACAATTACAAAGATTTACCTGAATTTATTGATTTTGTTTATGAAACATTTCCCGATGAAGTGGGTTTAATTCTTTGTAATATTGATATTTCAGGATTCGCTCGAAAAAATAAAGATGTGATTCCTGTCAGTTTCGAGAAATCGAATCCGTATATAGAGAAAGCACTTGATAAGGTAATTAAATACATGAATAATGGTTGGAAAAGAAATGTCAGGATATTTACCACTCCCCTCTGCACATTAGACCCATATTATTGGTATTTTATAAATAAAAGTACTAAAGATGATGTTGCCGCATATAGATCACCCGATGTTATAGAAGAAAATAGTAAGCTTATGTTCGATTTTCCGAGCGGTACCGGTACGCCCTTCGACGAATGTAAAGATTGTAAAGTAATTGATATTTGTCCTGGATCTTGGGAATCGTATGCCGAGTATTATGGCACTGGTTTTCTAAGACCAGTTAATTAATCACTAATAAAGGGAGACTTTGTATGAAAAAAGTTGAAGTTTTTTCTAAGAAGCTCAACAAATCATTCACCGTCTCATTAGCCGATTCTTGTAAAGAAGGTAAAGGAGGTACTACTTATACCGATCTTTATACAGGAAAAGCTGATGTAAAAGATCAATCATTGAAATTAATAAATGATTGGGATTCTTGGGTAAATCAAGGATGGAGTAATTGGGGGGCTATTTGCGTTTAATTTATGGCGTTTATTTACTCATTTGAAAAAACTACATTTTGGTAGTTAATAACTTTTCCTAAAAATTAAACGTATTATTATGAAATCCGCAATTATTTTATTTGCGGATTTCTTTTAATTAGTCTAACAACTCAAAAGAAACCTAGCTATGAACAGATTAATATTCTCGAAGTTTACACACATCTTTGAAAAAGAAAAGATGGTAGCTTATTATAACTCGTTGAAATTAAATCCAATTTTTGTTGAAAAAGAATTCCGTGAAATATTAAGCTGTTTTGAGAATGGATACAATCCGCAAAAGTTTCTTTCAAAAATTGATGATGTAGAGATAAAAGACATGCTTAAAAGTCTGTTAAAATCTTTAATTGAGCAAAAAATATTATTAAGGCATCCATCTGAAGACGAGAAAGAAAAAAGAATACATTTAGCAAAAATCTCCAAGCCCTACATTCATGTAGCATTTTTTCTTTTAACCAACGATTGTAATTATGCCTGTAAATATTGTTTCGTCCGTGAACCTATGTCTTCCAACTTTAAAACGATGACCATGACGAAGGAAATTGCACTTAAAGGTCTCGATTTATATACCAGACTAATTCATCAGGACGAGGATTTAATTCATCAAGAAAAAGTTATTGTATTTTATGGTGGCGAACCATTAATGAACTTTCCGGTTTTACAATTTACCATCGAAAAAATCGAGCAATACCGTCAACAAGAAAAACTACCTCGACATTTAAAATTATTAATGGTAACAAACGGTTCTTTAATTACCGAAGAGAAGGCAGATTTTTTGAAGAAACATAATGTGACGGTAACTTTCTCGATTGACGGTGATGAAAAGGAAAATTTGTACCGAATATTAAGTAATGGCAAACCGGGTTTTTCCAGTACTGTTCGTGGATATAAAATTTGCCAGGAAAAAGGTTTAGATATTAATATAGCATGTACGTTAACACCCCAAAATGTTTCAGAAGGGGAGAAAACAATAAAAAGTTTTGCTGAGTATTACAAAGTTAAAAGAATTGGATTTAATATGTTGTTGGATAATGGTATAACGACAGTGCCAGACTGGTATAATAAAAAAGCTTCCGAATTCATTATAAAAGCTCATAATATATTTCGTAAAAAAGGGATACGAGAAAATAGAATGACTCGTAAACTTGAGGCTTTTAATAAATCGAAAGTATATTTATATGATTGCATGGCAGGCGGGGGCAGACAAATGGCAATCGCTCCCGATGGTGGAATCGGTATATGCCATGAAGATACCTGGAATCAAAAAAATTATGTTACCAATGTTAATGAAACAAACTTTAACCCGGCAAAAAGCGCAGCTTATCTTGAATGGGCAAACAGAACGCCATTAAAAATGGATCAATGTCAAAGCTGTTTTGCTCTTGGAATTTGCGGAGGCGGTTGCCTTATCAATGCAAAATACAAAGGATCAATTTGGGAAATTGATGAACGGTTTTGCGTGCAGTCCAAAACAATTTTAGAATGGATGATTTGGAATCTTTACGAATCATTGGTTGTTTAAGACATGAAATGTTTTTTTACTGTGAAACAAAGAATTCAATATTTGCAAGCGTTAATGTATCACCCGGTTTTATTTGTGCGGGCTTCATTGCTTCGAGGGGATTATTATTGATCTTTGTGCCGTTGGTTGAATTCAAATCCGTAACAAACCAGCCGCCGCCGGTTTTAAATTCTATTAATGCATGCTTTGATGAAATTTGTTTGAACTCTCCTAATTCCTTTAACGATATTTCTGATTTCCTCCCTATAACGCCGCCGGTTTCAATTTTAATATTAATATTTAAATTTTTATTGTTCAGCAGCAGATAAACTTTACCGCCGGCTTTCGGATTACGTTCGGTTTTAAAAAATTTCTTTTCAAATAAGGCGGCGCCTTTTTCAATCATTCTTGTATTATCGACTTTGCAATATTTGCCGGTTCCCGGTTTTCCGCATGAAGGACAAACCAACAATTTAAAACCACATTGGTCACAAAAAGATGAATCATCCGGGATTTCTGAAAGACATTTCGGGCAAATCATAATTTTATATCATCCGCTTCAATCGTTAAAAGTATTTCCCTCTTCAATTCGGCATCGTTGAGGAGCGGAGCAATTCTGAAGCTCTGGTTTTCGAGACAGTTTTCAAATAAGTTGCGCACTGTTCGTCCGTTTCCAAAATTACTGCCGCGGTTCTCATAAATATCTTTTAATAAAGTTTTTACTTTCAATTCAGCTTCTGCAGAAAGTCTCATCTTTTTCGAATCGACCATCAGCTTAAATATCCGGTATAACTGCTCGCCGTTATAATCTTTAAAAATTAATTTTTTCTTAAACCTGGACTCCAGACCGGGATTTGATTCGATAAAATTCTGCATTTCATCCGGGTAACCGGCTGCAACAACAATGAATTTACCCCCGTCGTCTTCCATTCTTTTCAGTAGTATCTGTATTGCCTGCTGTCCGAAATCATTAGGAGAATTTTCAACTACAAGCGAATAAGCTTCATCGATAAATAATATACCGCCCATTGCCGAATCAATTATTTCATCGGTTTTAGAGGAAGTTTGACCGACAAAACCGGCAACAAGATCGGACCTGTCAACTTCAACGAGATGCCCGCGGGAAAGAATACCGAGCGATTTGAAAATTTTGCCGAGAAGTCTTGCTACAGTTGTTTTCCCGGTTCCGGGGTTACCCATAAAAACAAAATGAAGATTGAACGTTGATTTTTCACCTAACAGCTTTTTCCTTTTTTCTTCGGCTTGAACATAAGCAGCAAGTTTTTTCAATTCGATTTTTAAATTGTCCAATCCAACCAGTTTGTCGAGTTCATCGAACACATCTTCTAATTTTATTTCTCTTTTATCGTCCGGCGGAAAATCTTCTTCAACTATCAAACTATAATTTTTAATATCATCGGATGATTGTGAAACCCTTTTAGAAAGATTAATTATTGTCTGCTCGAATAATCTTCTTACTTCTCTTGCATTCGCAAAATTGGCGGAACGGGAATTATACATATCAGAAATTAATTCAGCGACTCTCTGCATTGCCGCCTCCGTAATTTTATAACCGTTCTTTTTAACGAAGAACCTGAATATTTCCGTAAGCTGTTCGGATGTATAATCATCGATATGAATAAAACGATCGAACCTGCTTTTCAAACCCGGATTTGAATTCAGGAATCTTTCCATCTCGTTTCTGTAACCGGCAGCTACAACAACAAACTTATCTCTGTCATCTTCCATTCTTTTTAAAATAGTTTCGATTGCTTCTTTACCGTATTGATTTGAAGAACCGCCGGATGAACCCTGCGCCAACGCATAAGCTTCATCGATAAATAAAACTCCGCCCATAGCTTCATCGCATTTCTTCGTGACTTTATAAGGAGTTTCGCCGACATATCTTCCTACCAAAGAACTTTTATCAGTTTCGACGACATGACCTTTATCGAGGAAACCGATTGCGGCAAGTACATCTCCAAGCTTACGGGCGATCATTGTTTTTCCCGTTCCCGGGTTGCCGGTTAAAACAAGATGGAATCCGATTTTAACATTTTTTTCACCCTGCTGTATTCTATTTTTTTGATGCTGAACCTGAGAAGCAATATCCCTGAGCGCTGCTTTAATTGTTTCGAGTCCGATTAATTCATCGATTTCCGCAAAGATTTCATCGAGAGTTTTTGGATTCGGGAAATCTCCTATAATATCAACTGCTCTGATTTTTTTATCATCGGGCGAGTTTTTAGAAACACGATAATAGTAAGCGCGTACAATATCTTCGGCGGTATTAACAGCAGCATAGCCGTTGCCGAAAGTAGATTTTTTTGTTTTTACCAGGTGTTTGAACAATGCAAGGAGTCTTTCGGCAGATGACTGCTCGAGACGAAGACCGAATTCCTCCAATTTATTTCTGCAAATTTCATAAAGTTCGGATGATGAATAATCCTGAAGACGAAAGTAATATTCGAATCTATTTTTCATAGCGGGATTATTTAAAATAAATTTATCCAAAATATTTTTGTCGCCGTGAATGATAACAACAGGGTCGTTGCCGCTTTTATCTATTTCATTCAAAATTTGATCGAGTGCAGGAACACGGGGATGTTTTGTATTTGTCGGGATGAGACGATGGAAATTTTCAAAAACAACAGCGCCGCTTTTAGCTTCTTTAAAAAGTTCGGGCAGCTTGCTGAGAAAATTTTGATTATCGGAAGCTTCTATTTTTTTGATTTTATCTTTCGCCAATACATTTGCAGAGATTAGCGAATCGATAATGTAATCGGTCATTAAGTTTTTACCGGTGCCGGTATTTCCCGTTAATAAAATGTTGATGTTAAAGTTCAGGTTCGAATTCCATTCCCCGCGGTATTGATTAACGGAATCGACCAATACGCTAATCGTGTTCTTTATTTCATCCCGGTCAATTATTTTATCTGTTTGAATATTCTTGCCGGTGACAATTTTTTTACCGCAGCGTTTGCAAAATACTGCGTTCTTTCTATTTAAGGTCTTACAATATTTACATGTTTTAAACATTACTATTGAATCCGTTATTTCAAATGCGGGTCATGATAGAGCAGTAAAAATAAAATTCCCGAAAGCAAAATTGTAACCGATGCAGTATAACCAATTATGAACAAAACTTTATACCGGATTTCTTTTTTTAATTCTTTCAAGTCGCCGGTTTGTTCGATTTCCATATCATCTATTTTATTAAACGTGTACTGTTCTACTAATCTATCGATTTCTTCCGCACTTACGAAAAGATTTATTTCATACTGATAATTTTTTAATGCATTATAAACCTTAAATAAAAACTTGTAGTAGAAATAAAATCCTATTGCCAACAGAATAAAAAGCAGAAGGGGAGTAGCAACTATTAATTTGAATAGAAAATAAAAAATCGCTGCGATGATCAATCCGAGTATTCCTCCGCCAAAAAAACTTGTAGAAAAACTTTCGGATATTTCATCGGACGCAAAGAAAAATAATATTACCGCTCCGCTTACAATAACAAAATACCAAATAGTAACAGAAAAGATTGATTTGGGTAAATAAATTTCAGGACTAAAATAAGAATATGCAAGTAGCAGCAATCCTGCGATAAAGGGAAACAGCAATCCGCTTAATAATAAAACCTTGTTCCATCCTCCGGAAGATATAAATTTCGATTTAGTTTTTTCAGCTTTCTCCTGCGCTTCTTTATAACGCTTTGCAATTTCCGTATCGGGAAAGTATTCCACAAAAAAACCGATGAACTTTTTCAGCCGTTCGTCAAAATCTTCCCTCGCATAGATATACATAGTTTCCTCATCATTAAGAGGATATTCGTGGAAGAAAATTGAAATCCAGGCAATAGTTACGGAGTCGAGGTTATTCAATCCTTTTTCTAATTCTTTTTTTAATTGTTTGCTATTTTCGTAAAGATCTTCAGGTTTATGATGAGCAATTTTTTCAACAGGTTTGCCATCCTCCATTTTATTTATGTACAAAACCGGTGTCCAGCCAAATCCGCGGATAATTTTCATCAGCGCTACATTGTCGTTATACGGCGAATTGCGCCATTCAGCATCTTTCATATTGAATACTTCGTGACAATATTCTACCTCACCCGTATAATCTTTCATTTCGAGGAAAGTATAAATTCTCGCATCTTTATTTTTTAATATTTTTTTATACTCATGAAAATGATCGTCGAATTCCTTTCCAAGATCATAAAGATTGTAGCACATATTTCCGCTTAATCCTTCGTAACCCCTTTCGGGATCGAGAATATAAGGCAATAATTTAGGTAATGTTTCAGACTCGAAAGTATATTTCTTAACTGCTTCCTTAAATTTTTCGAATATATCGGCATTCATAAAATTCAGCCAAACGGAGAATTTATTTTGTTTCATAATATCCGCAGCTTCAGCCGGATGGTCGAATAAGTAATCTGCTAAATCCTGAAGAGAATTAAAATTAGTTGTGCCTTCTTTTTTCGGATGATAATAGGGAACATTTTTTTCAATAGAAAAACGTAAATCGTAAATCACATAATAAATTGCAAGTTCTTTATCGTAACGTTCGAAATAGCTGCGGTATTTTTCTACTTCGTCAACTGCATTTTTTGAAAGAAGATACAGATAGAATTTATCATTCGGATTTATCAGCAGCTTTTGATATTCCAAAATATTGTCGTCTAAAACCGGGATGATTTCTTTTTTACTTTTGCAAGATTTCCCGTCTATTCCTATGTAAGGAAAGTTTCTATCCAAAACATAAACTGCAAACGCTGTTCCGGTTTGTTCATCGTCTTTAAATTTATAATCGGTTATATCCGCAATTTCAACATAGAGCCGTTTGTCTCTTTGCTCTTTCAGCCATTCTTTTACTGTTCCGCGGTAAAGGTACTTGCGTCCGGTTTCAGGATAATCGTTTATCAGCTTTGCGAGCTGTTCGGGTGTTGAAGCGGATAAATTTTTACCGGTTTTATCATTACCAAAATCAAAGGGGTTTGTATATTCCGGCTTCGGTTCGGTTTTTATATCCGGAGCTTCGTCTCTCAGCCATTGTTCAACTTCCGAATATCCCCAGCGAAGTTTATAGTCTCTTTGAGTTAACCCTTTTATTAAGTAAGCAATCTCCTCATCCATTCCTGCAGGCAGCGGGGGATTTCCTTCGAACATTAATCTTAAAAACTCCAAATCGTCCATGCTTTCCGGCGGTACTTCATCAGACCAGATTTCCCAAACGGTTATTCCAAGTGCGTAGTAATCGACAGCTTTAGTAATAAACGTTTCGCCCCGCAGGTTCATTCTGTATTCCGGAGCTGCATAAATGGGTGTTTGAAAAATATTCGTTCTGCGGAATAGTTCACCTTCGTCGATTAGTGAAGCGATTCCAAAATCTCCAACGAGAATATCTTTTTCCTTTTTATCTTTTAGAAAAATATTTGAAGGTTTGAGATCGCGGTGGATGATTCCGTTAGCGTGGCAGTAATTAAGCGCCTGGTTTATCTCGCCTACAAATTTTTTAATCAATGCTATATCTTTTACCGGAAGATTATCGGCAAGCGAACCTTGGTCGGCATATTCCATAATTTCGAAAAACCTGTCTTCAAAGTATCCGTAATCGATTACCCGGATAATATCGGGATGTTTGAATTTCCTTATTTTTTTTATCAGATCGATTTTAGGTTTAACAAAAGGGTAAAAATATTTCAGCACAGATTTTTTTCCGTTTCTTTCCATAAGAAATATCTGCGCTTCGGAAGTCGAATCGGATATTTTTTTAATCAGACGGTATTCTTTGTTATTTAATTTATAAAGATTATCCTTTGTTTGCCCGGGTGCAATGCTGCCGCCGAATCCTGATTTGATAACCTTGCCGCCAACCTTTTCTGTTTGCTCCGATAGATTAATTGTTTCATCAATCCTAACGGTTTCATCAGAACCAAGCCGAACGGTACCGGAGTCTTTACTTCTTATTGTATCTTTACTTTTGGGCATTGCTGAATGCTAATATTTTTTTACTAATCATATTATCACATGTACTCTTTCACTGCTTTATATTCTTCACTCTTTTTACCATAGAATTTCTTTCGAAAATTGAGTGATGCTGAAAAACATTCCTTTGCTTCGTCCTTCATATCGGCATAATAATATGCTTTCCCAAGTTCAAATCTTGACTGATCTGTTTCTTCCGAATCCAATCCAAACAGATTCTTCCTGATATTAAAAGCATTTCTATAATTCTCAGCACATAACAACTCTTCATCGGTTTGAAAATAGATGTCCCCAAGTTCCATATAACAATCTGCTACATCTTCATGTTCTTCTCCAAATAATTTTATTCGTATCTCAAGCGCTTTTTTGTGGTTGGCTATTGCCTGTTCATTTTGGTCAACAAAATAATGAGCCATACCCATTTTATAGTAACAATTCGCCACATCTTCATTCTCTTCTCCGAATAGTTTTAATCGTATTTCAAGTGCAGTATTGCAATTTTCAATGGATTGTTCATATTGATCAACTTTATTATAAATTGCTCCCAAGTTGTAATAACAGTTTGCCACATCTTCATGCTCTTTTCCATACAGGTTTATTAGTATTTTAAGAGCTTTTTGAAAATTTTCAATGGATTGCTCATATTGATTAATACTGTAATAATCTCTTCCCAAATCATAGTAACAATATGCTACATCATAATGTTTTTCACCATATAGGTTTATTAATATTTTAATGGCTTTTTGGTGATTGAATATTGCCTGCTCAAATTGGTTATTGCCGTAAAAACTTAATCCTATTTTATTGTAACAATCCGCCACGTTTTCATACTCTTCTCCAAATAACTTTATCCGTATCTCAAGAGCTTTTTGGTAGTTAACTATTGCTTTTTCATATTGATTTTCTTTAAGATAATCCATTCCCAGCTTGTAATAACAATCTGCGACACCTTCAAACTCTTCTCCGAATAGTTTTATTCGTATTTCAAGGGCATTATTGTAATTTATAATGGATTGCTCATATTGGGCATCATTATAATAATCTTGTCCAAGAAAATAATAGCAATCAGCAACATCTTCATGCTCCTCTCCATAAATTGCCAGATTAGACTTTAACGCGAACTCACTATATTTAATAGCATTTTTATAATCCGATAAGCCGGAATAACAAATACTCACATTTTGATAGCTCAATACAGTCTGGATATGTTTACTGCCCAAATGCTTAAGTCTGATATTTAATGCTTTCTGTTCAAAATCAAGTGCTTTTTCGTACTCTTCTTTATCAGAATAGAGTGTGCTAATCTGAGAATAAAAATCAGCAGTTTCAACAGACTCATCTCCAAAATTGGAGATGCAAATATTCAGACCCTTTAAAAAGCATTGTTCAGCATCTTCAAACCTGTTGTCATCAAGATATAATTTTCCCAGGCTGCTTAAAGGTTCAGTAAGGTCAGGATTAGTGTCTCCCAAATGAGATTCATATAATTGGATTACCCCTTTGTAATAATCTTCTTCTTTCTGAAAGTAACTTTTTGCTTTTTCAAGGTCGCCGGAAAGATAATATAACTTACGCAATTGTTCATGGATGTCCACGGTATTTTGATGATTCAACCCATATTGTGATTCTGAAATTTTTAGTTCTTGATCAAAATATTTTTCGGCTTTTTCAAATTGCTTATTAGATAGATAAATTTCCCCCAACTCTTTATATGGCATTGAGTTTTTATCATACAACCCGGTGACTCTTTCATCAAATTGAATAGCTTTGAGAAAATATTTTTCTGCATTTTCTGCGTCGCCCGCATCATCATATATGCTACCAAGCGTATCATAGTATATACAGATGATATTATTTTGGGGATTTTCCTGAAGGATTATGCTCTCGTTGTCTATTAAAAGAGAGATGCTCGCCTCATAACCTCCTTTTTTTCCATAATCGTAAGATTGACCTTGATAAAAGAGGGCAAGTGATATTATTTCTATCAGGAATTTATCAGGACTAAAACCACTTTCTTTATCATTTAGTCCCTCTTTTATTAGTTGAATGGTTTTCTCCTGATACCGTATCTTTTCCTGATAATCAACCGATACATCTCCTAACATACTGTAGGTCTGCATTTTCCAATATGCGTTTATGTCTTCAAATTGTTCCGATTTAGAAACTGCCAACAACATTCCATACAACAATTCATCTTTATTTTTGCCATTTAGAATAATCTTAGTGTCAAATAGTACTGGTATGAGGTTAACTGGGATGTAATTTTCGGTAACAGCGAGAACCTTTTTTACATTTTGATATTCAACTGCATACGCAAGAGCTGGGGCACAAATCTCAACAAAATTATATGCATCTTCATTATCGATAATCTCTTGTATTCGGTCATACTTTTCATTTATCACATCATCCCTGAGCATAAGACTGGCTGCTTCTTCCAGTCCTTTCAAATCTTTTTTTGTCTGGATTACTTCCACCAATCCATTCCCGGTCGATACTTCCGGCAGTTCGTTGAGAAACAATGATAGAATATAATGCCAAGCTGCTTCAATTGTAAAAGTTAAAACGAGCAGGTCATTTTTAAAATACTGTGTGAGCACGCCCCTCTTTAATAGTTTTTGATAGGTGGAATCTATGTTCAGATCCCTGATTTGCTTGCCAATTCCGGGATCATCAAACAAACTGTCGAGATCAAGAATGGTTTGTTCCCTTGCATACATAATCGCACATAATTTTTGAATAAATTCTTTAGCTCCGGGTGTACTAATTTCAAGCTGCTCATACCATGCAGGCCATATCCTAAGGAGTTTTCCTGTTTTTTTCAATCCCTTGTTATTGTATAGTTCAAGAAATATCCTTAGGTGTAATGGATTCGTAAGCTGTTCAGTGAATTGGCTGTCTTTATATTCCAGATCAGATAAAGAAAACTGCGGCTTAAACTTTTTCGACTTATGAGAAGTGAAAAATTCCCAGGCGCCTTCCAGTTCTTTCTTATCCAGCGAATTCAATGAACCTGCATATTTTACAAGTAAGCTTTCATCTTTCTGCGGGGCGCTTTCATTTTCCTGAGCATGGAAGAGAATATATTCCTGATCTTTAGATAAAGGAGGTAGTTCTTTGTTGTTATATATTCTCCATGAAACAATTAACTTAACTCCATTACCCTCAATTTCCTGAAGGAAATCTAAACAAGATTTAAAAAAACTCTCCGGCTTTTGGTGCTCATTTCCACCATCCAGTAGAATGAACAATGGATTATCGGTTGTCCTGTTGAATAGCGATGATTTTGAGAAATCTGAATCCTTTTCTACGTTGAGGATACGGATAAGCTCATCCTTCAGGGTATTTGTTTGGAATCGCCCTGCACGCAAGAAGAGTATATCGTATTCCTTGTTTTCCAGGTTTTTGCAGACTTCATTTAACAGGTTGGTTTTTCCCGAGCCGGCTCCTGCTGCCAAAAAATACATTTGTTTTCCCGAAAAAAGGAATTGATGGATATTATTTTCTGCTTCCGCCCTGGGTTGATAGATGCCTTCTATCACCTTTTTCTCTCCAATAAGCTGCGCTTTAGTAATACCGGTTTGCTCTTTTAGGATTCGTTTTAACTCTTCTTCAGTAACATCTTGTAACTTTTTAATGGGTTCCTGTTCTTTTACTTTCAACAGTGTATTCAGCATTTGAACAACATCTCCCGATGTTTCGCCAATCTCTTGTTCGGGGCTGAAATAAACAATCCTTTTACCTGTAAATTGCTCATAAACAAACATCTCTACTTTGTCGAGTACACCGGAGAGGTATTGTTTTGGTAAGATAAAGAAGGGGATTAAGGGTATTTGTTTCCCATCTGTTAGTTGAAGCCAAAGTTTACTCGTATTGTGTTCGGGCTGGATATTTGTTTCCATTTGTGAAACAGTTGTTCCCATCAGTTTCCATGTCCGTCCATCATTGTATTTTAACATAGGATACCGAATGCAAAAATCCAGTTTCCCGAGAAGATCCAACATAATGGGATAATACAGCTCAAAAACCTCTTTGCTTTTGTCATCCGATAGTGTAACGCTGTGCCCAATGTACCTGTTCCTGAAATTGATTAGCCCGCCAATGGCAGTTACCTGCTGCTTAACAACTTGTATATCGCCAAAATCGTCGGTATAGTACATTTCCAGGTTATACTTTTTTGTTTTTTTACCTTTGCCCAATTCGATGGTATTATACGCTTCAACCAGCTCAGGAATCTTAAACTCGTGTTCTACTTCTTGCAGAAATGCCAGTGTTTCGCGAATAAAGTGGTTCCAGTGTCCAAATTGTGGTCTGAATAGTTTTTCCCTGAAAAGTTGGTTTACTTGCTTGCTTTTACTTGTAGAAAGAAGGTATTCAGTTGCAGTAAGCAGACCGAGATACTTAAGGGTGTTGAGGAAAACATCTTTCAATAATTGTATTTTTAGGAATGGATTTTCCCGGTTCAACATTTCAGAGAAGGGAAAGGCAATAAGATAGGGATAACTATTGATAATCTGCTGTTCCTGTTCGTCAAGTTTAAGATGAGATGAAGCATCATCTTGTTGTATTTTTTCAGCAGGTTCTTTGTCGGATGAAGATGGTGCCTTATGTCCATCCTTGGCAGAAACCTCTTGAGACGATGGAACATTCTGCTGTTCTGCTCCTCCGGGAGTCTTACCAGACAATACGGCAATTTCTGCCAGTATTTGTTTTCGATGAATGAAGGATTTAATACCGATCTCTTTTAAATCATTATGCGTTGCAATTTCGGGTAATTCCTCTAATGTGATTTCATTTCCTTCAAAAAGCTCTGCGTATTGTCCAAAGCCCTTTTCTTCAAGCCATTGTTTAATATTCATTTTCTATTACTTTATTATTTGATACGGATGTTAAAATCTTTTATATAAACTTTTACCGGTATTATAAATTAACTAAGAAATTAAAGCATACTTGTCCCAGAAACGCATACTATCTATCAACTCTGCTTTCTTCTGTAGCTCTGGATCAGGAAAAGGCGGCGCATAAATACCCGGGAAAATTGTTTTGACTATAAGCTCCGGCTCTTTCCATAAAACTACATTTACCTGCCAGGTTGGATTTGTCCTGGTTACCTGTACTTTATTAACAAGGAACCCATCACGCTCCTGCTTCTGTAAAAGAGCTTTTTCATCCGGAAGCAGATCATCCAATCTGAACAGCGAATCTTTACCTACT
>BDSV01000075.1 GCA_002898075.1 bacterium BMS3Abin03 | reverse complement strand
TTCCTTTACACCGAAATAAGAGACACATTCATTCCACAACACCGGGGTTAAATATATTGTGAACTTTCTGCCCGTGAGAGCATCACGAAATTTCTTAGTAGCTGCCAGAGTAGATGAACCTGTCGCAAGTATTTTGAGACCTGGAAAAACATCCGCTCCTATTTTCAGCAAACTGCTTGGGTCGGGTAACCGGTGTATTTCGTCAAAAATCACCTTGCTGTCTTTATTTAAACTGCTGTAAAAAGTTTCGGGGTCTTCCAATCTTCGTGCAACTGAAGGTAAATCGCAGTTTAAATATTTTGCATCCGAAAACATATTTGCAATTGTTGTCTTACCGACGCGTCTCACACCTGATAGCCAAACTATAGGTCGATGTATCCAGGATTGCTCTATCTTGTTGATCCAAAAAGGTCTCTTTTTCATATTTCGCAGATATGTTTTACAAATAGACGTCTAAACATAAAGTATGTTTGCGTTTAATGCAAGCAAAATATTTAAGATTTGATTATACTAATTTGTTTGTAATTCCAATCTCCCTTTATCCTCCTTTTACAAAAAGGGGTATAAAGGGTGATTTCGTGTTAGCTTAAAGGTTTATAATGTTTTAGGTAATGAAGTTGCAACTTTAGTTAACGAAGAAAAACCTGCGGGAACTTACGAGGTTGAATTTGATGCGAGCAGATTATCGAGTGGAATTTACTTCTATCAATTACAGGCAGGTTCATTAATCGAGACAAAGAAAATGATTCTCCTTCGCTAAAAGAATGAAAGGTAAATGTGGGTGAAGTAAGTTTCGATTTTTAAATATACTATCCCGATTTCCAGGAATGGTATATAAAACTACACTCTTGCAATTTTATAGTTCTTGAACGCAAAGTATATCTCTTTTGCCATAGTTCTTACAACAGTTGCAACGGGAACAGCCAGCAGCATACCGATTAAACCGAACAACTGGCTGCCCGCAATTATCAAAAGAATGATTATGATCGGATGCATATCGACACTCTTGCCAAACACTACCGGCTGAACGAATCCGTTATCGATAGTATAAACGGCTAATACTATAATTGCGATTAATGGTATCTGTGAAAGATCACCGTATTGCATAATTGAAATAATAACCGCAGGTATTGCTCCTATCACAGGTCCGAGGTAAGGGATTAGATGTCCGAGTCCGGCAATTACTCCTAACGGCCAGGCATTTGGTATTCCAATTAAGTAAAACCCGAGTCCCACAAGTGTTCCAACAAAAGTAGCATCAAATATCCATGCACGTACAAACAAACCAAGCTGCACACTAACTTTTTTGATTATCCAGTATGACATTTCAAAATATTTATTCGGCATAATATGCAGTATTCCCTGCAGGATTATTTTACTATCCTTCAATAAGAAAAATGTAATGAATGGAACTATAACAACTATTGCAAGCACGGAAACAATACTTGAAACAACAGACGATAAACTTTCAAAAGAGCTTAAAAGCTGGGATGAGAAAAAATCCTGAATCCTGCCGGAAAGATTTCTGAAATCGATAAACGGGAGGGAGGCGGCAAGCCAATCCTGTATGGCTTTAAGCTGGTCGTTTAAGGAAAATTGTTCAAGACGGGTAATCAACTGGTTCATCTGTATGGAAAATTTTGGTATTATTATCGATAACCCCAGGTAAATTAGAACCCCGAAAGCTAAAAATACTAATAGTGTCGACATTAACCGGGAAAGACCATGCTGCTCTAATAAGAAAACAAAAGGCGCAAAAATAAATGCAAGAAGTGTAGAAAGGGCGAGGATGATTATTAAGTCTGATAATGTGAAGAGTAAATAAAGCAGCAGGAAAGTACCGGATGCCCAGAAAAGTAATTTTATAATTTTTCTATAAGTTGATTCCGGTACCATAAGAAATTTTTAATTTGAGAAATTATTTTACTGCTTCAATTCTTCTTATACCCGGCACCTTATTCATAAGCGAACGTTCAATACCGGCTCTTAAAGTCATAATTGATAAGGGACAATTTTCACACTCACCTAATAATCGTACTTTAACTATTCCTCTGTCTGTAACTTCCACCAATTCCACATCACCGTTATCTGCCTGCAAATACGGTCTGATAGAATCGAGTGCTTTTTTAATCTCTTCTTCCATAAAGCATAACTTTACATTACCAATACTTGCAATATCGGTTAATTAAACGGATTAATCAATCACCGCCGAGGGAAATTTCTACTTTACCTGTTGATTTACTATTCCTCAAATTCACCTGTTCGATTAGATTCCGGGCTATATTAATTATTGCATCTGCATTTTCCGAATCGGGAATATCGTAAACGATAGGAACGCCTTTATCGCCGCCTTCACAAATTCTCGGATCGATTGGTATTCCGCCAAGGAACGGTGTATCGGAACCTGCCGATAAATTTTCTCCTCCGCCCGTACCGAAAATATCGTAACGTTTTCCTGTATCGGGTGCAATAAAGTAGCTCATATTTTCCACTATACCCAGAACCGGAACATTTACACGTTCAAACATTTTCAGTGCTTTTCTCGCATCAATTAGGGAAACTTCCTGTGGTGTAGTAACTATAACAGCTCCCGTTAGCGGAATAGTTTGTACTAATGTTAGCTGAATGTCGCCGGTTCCCGGGGGCATATCGAAAATTAAGTAATCCAGTTTTTCCCACACTACGTCTGTCATAAACTGTTTAATTGCACCGCTTGCCATAGGACCCCGCCATATTACAGGTGCATTATCATCTACAAGAAAACCGATTGAAATTATTTTTATACCGTGGCTTTCAAGCGGGGCTATCTTCATGCCAGATTCTGTCTTAAATACTTTGGGCTTTTTGTTGATGCCCAGCATTAAAGGGATGCTCGGTCCGTAAATATCCGCGTCGATCAATCCGACTTTTGCACCTTCTTTTGCAAGTGCAACCGCAACGTTAACCGCCACAGTACTTTTACCTACTCCGCCTTTTCCGCTCGCAACCGCTATGGTGTTTTTTACTGCCGGAAGAATATCATCTTTCTGCAGACCCTGATTAGTTGAAACCGGTGGAACTTTTGTTAAAATGTTAAGATGAATCTCCTTCAAACGGGGGAATTCATTTTTAATTGCATCTACAAGCTTTTCCTGTGTATTCTCTTCCACTGCCGGTAATGAGATATCCACTGTTAAAGAATCATTTTCAACTTTAATTTCTTTAATGGAATTTAATGTTAAGAGATTTGTATTTAACCCTTCGTCGTTTACTTTTTTAAGTGCGTTCAATACACCGCTCTTGGTAATATCAGCCATAAAAATTATCTATCCTTTCTACTTTGAAGAATTTCAGCAGTAAAAATATCGGTATTAAAATACGAAATGACTAAGAATGTTTAACTACTTCGCCGCCCGCTTTAATAGTATGTTCCATGAGCCATTCCTGGCTATTAATTTTCTTTTCACCGTTTTCATGTCGAATAAGTTCATAACTCATATCCGGAAGTAAGAATCTTGCCTTAGTGTTATCCTTCAGTGAAATTTTTAGCAGCGTTTTCATTATTATGCTTTTTAATTTCGGATCTTCGATAGGGAAAGAAATTTCCACTCTCCTGTCAAGGTTTCTCGGCATCATGTCTGCACTGCTAAGTAATATTTCTTCTTCACCACTGTTAAAAAAATAAAAAACTCTGCTGTGTTCTAAATATCTTCCAACAACGCTTATCACTTTTATGTTTTCACTTAACTTTGGTACGCCGGGAATGAGGCAGCAAATACCGCGCACGATCAAATCAATTTTCACACCGTTATTGGAAGCTTCGTAAAGTGCGCTTATAATAACAGGATCGACTACGGAATTGAGCTTCCAGATTATTTTTCCTTCACCGCCTGCTTTTACATTTTCAATTTCACGGATTATTTTTTCTACCGTCTTATCGCGCATATTTATCGGGGCAACGATTAATTTTCTGAATTGCTTTTGTTTTGAATAGCCGGTCAGATAATTGAAAAGATCGGAAACATCCGAACAAATATCATTATCGCAGGTAAATAGTCCCAGATCGGTATAAAGCTTTGCGGTAATTGCATTGTAATTACCGGTTGACATATGCACATATCTTCTTACGCCGTCGAACTCTTTGCGAACAACCAGGGTCATCTTTGCATGAGTTTTTAAACCTACCAAACCGTACACAACATGAACACCGACCTTTTCAAGCTCACGAGCCCAGAAAATATTATTCTCCTCATCGAACCTTGCTTTAAGTTCTACAAGAACTGCAACCTGTTTGCCTCTTTCGGCAGCTTCAATTAATGCTTTAACGATTGGTGAATCGGTACCTACACGATAAAGGGTTTGCTTTATTGCGAGGACGTTCGGATCGCGCGATGCCTGCTTAATAAAATCAATTACCGGTGTAAAAGAATGATACGGGTGATGCAGCAGAATATCTCTCTGCTTTATGATGGAGAAAAAGTCATCATCTTCTTCGTCGAATATTTTTGGTGTAACAGGGTAATACGGTTTTTGTTTTAACTGGTGAAGGGGAATATTATACAAAGTCATTACATCGCTCAGCCCTATGGGACCGTCGGTAATCAGAACATCTTTTCTTGTGATCTGTAAATTTTCAATCAATGTTTCAAGCATGAATGTCGGCATACGGCTGGCAACTTCCAACCTAACAACAGAGCCGAATCTACGCTGCCTGATGTTTTCTTCAATAACGCGCAGCAGGTCGTCTGCCTCATCTTCCTGTAATTCGATATCCGTATCTCTTGTAATTCTGAACCTGTGTGCTTCGATTATTTCCATACCGGGGAAGAGCAGATCGAGATTTGCGCGAATAATATCTCCCAGCCAGACAAACTTCGCATCAAAATGTCCGTTCGTTTCTAATTTCTTTTCGGGATTGATTATTTTATTAACCTGCAGTAAACGTGGGAGAATATTCGGAACTTTTACCCTGGCAAAATGATTCTCGCCGTTTGCCTTTTTAACCAGTACGGCAAGACTCAAACTTAAATTGGAAATGTACGGAAACGGTCTTCCAGGATCGAAAGCAAGCGGTGTGAGGACAGGGTAAATCTCTTTCTTAAAATAGTCTCTTAATTTTTGCTGCTGTTTCTTATTATACTCATGAAATCTTAATATTAAAACACCGTGCTTTTTAAGTCCGGGCACAATTTTATTTTTCCACAGGTCGTTCATTTGTTTAATCATCGGGCGTACAGCTTTTTCAATTCGTTGTATCTGCTCCGTGGGTGTAAGCCCGTCAATAGAAGGTTCGTGAATATTTGCCGCAATTTGTTCTTTCAAACCCGAGACTCTTATCATGTAGAACTCATCCAGGTTAGAAGAAAAGATAGAAACGAACTTTACTTTTTCAAGCAGCGGTAATTCGGGGTTTAAAGCTTCTTCCAACACACGGCGGTTGAATTCCACCCAGCTTAAATCGCGGTTGAAAAAATTTTTCGGATCTTTATATTTTTTTAATATTTCTTTTGTGCCCATAATGTCGAATATCTAAAAATGGATTGCAAATATACCATAATTATTTCTGATTTTCTCTGTTAAAAGAGGTCAGCAAGTAACAATCGTGCCAAAATACGTGGGGTAGGAGAGTGTCCTGCCATCAACGCAGAAGAGGCGGAACGGAAAAAGCAGCAGTGTAATGCTTATAAAAGGGGTTCGCAGGACAATGTCTCGCAAAAAGAAATCGTAGGGTGGGACAGTGTCCCGCCAAAACAAAGGATGGGTGAAATTCAAAAAAGAAAACATTGCAATGCTTGAAAGGGTTGTTCGCAGGACACTGTCCCGCGCTACGGGGGAGATAGATAAAATATAACCATCACTAAACTTTCATAGAACATTTCAATAAAACATTTTATTTTGCAATAAGTATATGACTAATATTTTATCACACATAATAACAGGAACAATATGGGGGCACCTCAATCAATAATAAAATTAGTACGTGCATTTCGCAGAAACATTGACGACTATAAATCTGGCAGCTACAATGAAACTCAGGTTGAACTAAGCCGCAAAGCGGCAGAATATTCCAACCTCTAATAATTTTCTCAAATAAGTTTCTACTCTTCGTCTAAATTATATATTTCTGTTGAACCAAGCAATATTAACTATCAACAACAGAGGTATATAATGAATACTCAAATCATCACTCGAATGGAACAGGATATGCAGTTATTGCCTGCCCGCCATAGTTTCAACGAAGGCGGGGGTTTATCCCAAAGAACTCAAGAGACATATCTATACCGGGCGAAAAAGATAATTGAATATTTTAACAAACCGCCCGAACAAATTACAAACGAAGAGCTTCGTAAATATTTTCTTTATCTAAAGAATGAAAAGAAATATG
>BDSV01000074.1 GCA_002898075.1 bacterium BMS3Abin03 | reverse complement strand
TCATTTATAATTCCTAAAGTATTTAATAACAGTTACTTATTCCTGTATTACATATATGCTATTCTCTTCCACTCCCCAAATTAGTATTTTTGTCAGCCCATGATTATAAATTAGTTAACTATATTTATTAGTCTCGTAGAGACGATCTATTTTTAGCACGGCAGGGAACTGCCGTGAAATATTCAAACAAATAATAAAGGTTCCATCGGAACGACCTGTTAGTAACTTTATAGCTGCAAAAATAAAATATCGGGTTGAAGATTTACCTGCCGAATTTATATTTCCTTGACTCTGTTAAATTTATTTCATAATGTTAAATATATTATTTATGATTTAGATACATTTTGCGATGCAAATTTTGTATAAAATTTTATTAAGGAGAAAGTTATGAGAAAAAGATTTACTATTGTTGTCGGCTTGATCGGATTTTTGTCTATGTTCTTAAACTTAAGTTATGCTCAGCAAGCGAGCGATTACTTTCCCGCACAAACCGGGTTCTTATGGAACTACAGCATTATCCCCCTCGATTCCCTAAATAATGAAGTCGATTCATTAAAAATATTTAGAATAGATTCTTTCGCAGTTGTTTCCTCTTATGAGGGTAAACTTGCCGATATTGTTCCGACAAAAACAGGTCCGCTTCAAACAATTCATTCTCAACCTTACAGCGATTCGTTATTCTACAATTTTGACGGAACCGACGGATACGAATACTTTCGCATCGGATCTTTGGGAGATTTCCTGCTTTCATTAGATTCACTAATGATAGACAGTAGTTTTAGCTTTTTGACTTTTTTCAAATCACTTGAAGATTGGTATCCTGTTTACAAGTTTGCTGCCGGTGTAAATAATGAATATACTATACTCTCGGTTGATACTACCATCGGGGACCTTCCGTTAAGATTTGAGTTCCTCGGTGAAAGACTTCAGGATGAAACTATAAATACTCAAATCGGAACTTTCGACTGCAAAAAATTTCTGATTATGTGGAAAGTAAGCTATCTTTTTCCTCCTCCGATTCCTCCTGTGGAATTGATTAAGACGGAAGATTCACTCTGGATTGCCCAGGATAACTGGGTTGTTCTGGATATTGTTCCAACTAACCTTATTGATCTTTCATTTATCGGTATCGAACCTTTCTTTATACCCGGGCGGAAAATGGAAATACTCGATAATATAACAGCGGTAAATAAAGAAACCCGGATTCCCGTTAATTACTTAATCTTTCAAAATTATCCGAACCCGTTTAATCCTTCTACTACAATTAAATACCAGGTACCCGAACGGAGCTTTGTTACAATTAAAGTGTTCGATGTATTAGGAAATGAAGTTGCCACATTAATTAATGAAGAAAAACCGGTCGGAACTTATGAAGTTGTATTCGAAGCAGCCGGTCTTTCAAGCGGCATATACTACTACAGACTTCAAGCGGGAAATTATATTGAGACAAAGGAAATGATATTATTGAAATGAGAGGTGAAAGCAATGAAAATTTTATACTTATTTGCTTGTTCATTAGTCTTTGTGGTTTCTGTAAATGCACAATATTATCTTGGCTATAGTTTTCAGAATTGGGGGTATCAGGTTTACACCGAATTAGATAGCGCTACAGTAAGTTCTGCTACAGGTGAAGATGGAGCTGAAAACATTACCCTTCCATTTATGTTTAGATATATGGGAGTTTATTATTCTACCGCAAGAATTTCTGTTAATGGATGGCTGGAATTAGGGCAGACTTATACCGGGTTAGGAAGTATTAATGATCTTGCAAGTACAACTGATAAACCTTTTATATCTCCCTTGTGGGATGATTTGTACGATGATGCAGTTAGTGAAATAAAGTATAAGACACTTGGAGTTGCACCTGCAAGAATCTTCGTTGTCGAATGGAAAGATATAAATGCCGGCTTTGACAGGAAAAGTTTTCAAGTTAGACTGTATGAAATTGACGGAACAATTGAATTCCGGTATGGACCGCAAAGCGGAGACGGTTATGGTTTATCCGCTTCGATAGGTATGAATGATCATATCGGAGGAATAAATCACTTTATCAGCATAACCCCCCCATTAGGATATCCTGATACTACAGTAGCAAATAATAATATAGATTCTTTTGATGGAATAGGTAATAATACTGTTTTTGATTTTATCCCTGCAGGAAAACAGTTCAACATAACTACAGTGCAAATTACCGATGATGTTATTCGGGGCGCAGTGAATCAACCTATTATTTGCATCTTAGTTACCTCTCATATGGGGGTTTTAACAATGCCATCTGTAACAGCCGTTTCACTTAGTACTAATGGTACTACCGATACAGGTGATATTCTAAATGCTAAACTTTTCAATACAGGAAGAAATCCTAATTTTTCTACTCTGTACCAGTCAGGTAATACAATAAATAGTCCCAATGGAAATTTTACTATTAATGGCGGAGGAGGATTATATGATTACGCTACAAATTATATATGGCTTACATACGATGTTTCTCCTACAGCACAAATAGGAAATGTATTAGATGCGGAATGTTTTCAGTTATCATTTGACCTGACTTGGCCGCGAGTCCCGGATACTACTGCCCCTACCGGTAACAGGGAAATTGTAATGGGGAACGGATTATCGGGGACATACACGGTAGGCAATAACGGGGACTTTACATCTCTTACTGCAATACGTGATTCATTGGTAGAAACATTTTTAAACGGACCGGTTACAATAGAAATGTTGAACAACTATAATCCTGCCGTAGAGAATTATCCTATCGTCATTCCATTTATCAATGGAAGCTCGGCTCAAAACGAAATTACAATTCATCCTGCTCAGGATGCAACTGATGTTATTATTAACAGTAATCAATCCGCAACAATAATATTTGATGGTGCTACTAATATTTCGATTGATGGACGACCCGGCGGCATTGGGGAGAATAAAGCTTTATCAATTATTAACGAAAATCAGAATGGTTCAGCTATTCTAATCACAGGTAATTCAAGAAATATCGATATTATGAATTCTAATATTTTAGGTAGCAATAATTCTACAGATGGGGCAGTAATTCAATCTTTTTATAACGGTTATCATAATTACAGTGATAGTATATCAATTTATAATTGTTTTATCGGCAAAAGCAACGCCGGAAGGCCGGCTAATGGTATCTATTTTGGTCCGGGGGATTACCCGGTTGCCAAACATTGGGATATAAGCAAATCTGTCATTACAGATTTTTTAAATACCGGGATAAATTTTACACGGTCCGATGAATGCTATGTTCAGGACTCAAAGATTTATCTGACAGAAGCATCAAATAGAAATAAAGTTGTGGGTATTATTATCAAACCCCAAGCATTTATGACACATATCCTTAGAAACTCTATTTTTTCTCTTTCAATTTCAGACGCTACCTCAAACATTATTACCGGGATTGAAGTGCCGTTTACTGAATATATTGATATCTACAATAATTTCGTTAGTCTTTCAGGCAATGAATATTCAACAGTTACAGGTATCGATTTCAACGGAGAAAATCATTCCTTCAATAATTTTTATAACAACTCAATTTATATTTATGGGGATTGTTTGAACTCAAATAACAGTTATTGTTTTAGAAGAAGATCAACTCAATACTATGCTGGATTAAGCTTAAAGTTGTTAAACAATATATTTATCAACAAACGGAATAATGTACAGGGAACCGGTCATCATTATTCAATTGCAATTGAAGATGAGAGGGGACTTCAACAGATAGATCATAATGATTATTTTGCTTCCGGTAACGGAGGGGTACTGGGCAGATGGCTTGGTAACGATATAAATACATTAATTGAATGGAAAAACTCTACACAGATGGATACTTTTTCGATTTCGAAAAATGTTTATTTTACTTCTGATATTGATCTTCATTTAACTGGAAATTCTTTAGGTGATCCTGATCTAATTGGAGAACCGCTTTCGGTGATCCCAAATGATATTGATCAGGAAATTCGAAACCCATATTTCCCTTACATGGGTGCCGATGAGAACCTGGATTATCCATTACCGGTTGAACTAATTTCATTTTCTGCCCGGGTATCAGGAAGTAGTGTATTACTTGATTGGTCTACTTCAAGTGAAACAAACAATAAAGGATTTGAAATAGAAAGGAATTTCCCTTTAAATCTACCAGAAGGGGAGACTTTCGGATGGGAGGAGATTGGATTTGTTCAGGGAAACGGAACGACAGCCAGGCAACATTCATATTCTTTCATAGATGAAAATTTATTAGCAGGGAAATATAAGTATAGGTTAAAGCAAATTGATTTTGATGGTACATTCGAATATTCAAATATATTAGATGTTGAAGTTGACCTTCCGAATGAATTCTCTCTTCAACAAAACTATCCCAACCCATTCAACCCGACAACCAGCATTCAGTATTCGGTCGGCAGTCGGCAATTTGTTAAATTAAAAGTTTATGATGTATTAGGTAATGAAGTTGCAACATTAATTAATGAAGAAAAGCCAACCGGAGAATACGAAGTTAAATTTGATGGAAAGAATTTCTCAAGCGGCATATACTACTACAGACTTCAGGCGGGAAATTATATTGAGACAAAGGAAATGATATTATTGAAATAAGATCTGTACGGTGTGAGATTTTTAGTCGTTCTCTATGTGTTGAACAAATGAGTTAGTCGAAAGGTTTAATGAAAATTCTGCTGCCCATACTGATAATAAGTTTGTTAGCTGCCTGCGATCTCGATCATGGAATTGTTCCGAAGCCCGTTAAAGAACCCACCGGCTTTAGCGGAAGGGTAACTTTTGTGGGTGCCTGGCCCGATAGTATTCAGAGGACACATATTGTAATATTTAAAGACCCTCTTCTATCCGTATTGGATTTTAATATTTTCAATTTGAAGTATGTAAGCTGGGAAATTCCTTATGGTATAAAAGAATATAATTACAGCTCATTAGATTCTTCATACATTCCGGGAAACGGTAAGTTCGAACCGGGCGAATATTCTTACGTTGCTGTGGCTCAGCAAAAAACCATTAATTTGTCTCTTCTCCGGCGTGACTGGTTTGTCGTCGGTGTTTATTACGCGCCGGGTGATACATCAAAGCCGGGCAAGTTAGTTATTCCCGACGGCAAATTTGTCAGGAATATTAATATAACCTGCGACTTTGATAATCCTCCCCCTCAGCCTCCGGGAGGGAAGTGATGAAACGTATTTATACACTGATATTTCTTTTTATAATTACCTGCCGGGTATTTTCCCAGCCCTTCAGTATAAGCGGAACTATCACCGATACATTAAAAAACCCGTTGCAGCAAATAAACGTTACTCTTGTTGGAACAAATTACGGCGATGTTTCGGATAAAAACGGCAGATACGAAATTAACAATCTTGCACCGGGAATGTATTCGATAGAGTTCTCGGCAATAGGTTATAAAACATTAAGGAAAGATAGTTTAGTAATAAGAGATAAATCTATTATTCTTAATATTACTTTAAGACCGGAAGTAATTGAGACGGCAGAGGTAGTTGTTACTGCCGGTAAGCACAAACAGAAAAAATCGGAGTTGCCTGTTAGTGTTGAAATAATTTCCGGAACTGAATTTTCAAAAAAGAATTTCTATAATATGGAAGATGCTCTCAGGTATGTTCCGGGCATTAAAATGACGGAGGACCAGATAAGCATCAGGGGTTCGAGCGGTTATAGCAGGGGTACCGGTTCAAGAGTGTTATTGGCAATAGACGGGCTACCTTTTTACACAGGCGATACGGGAGAAACAGTATGGGAGATGATTCCGGTTACGGTTTTACAGAGAGTTGAAATAATAAAAGGTGCAGCAAGTTCACTCTATGGATCATCGGCAATAGGAGGAGTTATAAATGCATTAACCCGTAAGATTGATAGTAAACCGACTACTTATGTTAATGGTTTTTACGGTGTTTATGATAAACCTTATTACAATATATGGGATTGGTCCGGCGAGCGGCGTCCTTTTAACGGCTTAACATTATCACACTCCAACACGTTTGGAAATTTTAGTTTTAATATTTCTTTTTCACGGCTAGAGAATTTAGCTTACAAACGGAACAATTCGTCTAAAAAATATATCGGGTTTGTTAAAGCTGTTTATAACTTTAATTCCACATCTTCCTTAACTTTGCTGGCAGACACTTTTAACAAAAAGGAAGGAAATTTCCTGTACTGGAAAGACTCCCGGAATGCATTGGTCCCGCCGGATAGAAACCTGGGAGAACGGATAGAATCTAACAGGTATTTGT
>BDSV01000073.1 GCA_002898075.1 bacterium BMS3Abin03 | reverse complement strand
CTCTACGTACTGCGAAGCATTGTGGTATGAATATACTAACGGCTATGCCCGCTACAAACAGGAAATTAATTCGCAGGCAAATTATTTTCTGAGTAGTAACCCGGGCTGGGCAATTTATAATCCGGAATGGGCAGAAGTTACTCCTCCGATTGGAACGTTGTATAATTATGCAATTATTTATACAAAAGGATCGTGCGTACTTCATATGCTGCGTTATACTTTGGGCGACTCATTGTTTTTTCAGGTGTTAAAATCTTATGCAACCGATGAACAGCTTATGTATAAAAATGCTTTTACTTCCGACCTTGTTTCAAAAGTAAATGAGGTAACCGGAAGCGATTATAGCTGGTTTTTTGATGAATGGGTTTATGGTCCGAATTTCCCGTACTATCATAATACTTTTCTGATTACGGAAACAACACCGGGCTGGAATGTTAAATTTAAAGCAATACAGGTTCAAACAAATGCCGGCTTCTTTAAAATGCCGATTGAATTGCAGATAGATTTTTCGGACGGTTCCGATACTTTGCTGACTTTTATGAATGATGTGAATAATCAAAGTTTTGATTTTGAGTTCGATAAGGAACCGGTTGATGTTCAGTTTGATCCTAATGATAACATCGTAATAAAATGGGCTAGTACAAATCCTGTATCGGTTGAGCTATCAGACGGAGTTCCTGGTGAATTCAATTTATACCAGAATTATCCGAACCCGTTCAACCCGGCAACAACTATTTCATACAATATTCCGGTTCGTACAAATGTAATATTAAAAGTTTATGACGTAATGGGTGCGGAAGTAAAGACACTTGTAAATAAAGAACAACCTGCAGGTACTTATAATGTTAATTTCGATGCAACCGACCTAACAAGCGGGGTATATTTTTATAAGCTGCATGCCCGAAGTTATGTGAAGACAATGAAGATGATACTGCTGAGGTGAATTTAGTTTTTAAACAAAATCGGCATAATAAGAAAGCTCCGAACACCGATTTTATGCATGTCTAAAATGCCTGTCAATTAATGATCTGATCAGCAGTATGTCTCATCCTTCTGCTTCAAATCTATATTCATATCCCATTTTGATAATCTGCTGCAATTAGATTTTGTGATATTTGTTAAAAAACAAAATGATTTGGATGGTATAATAGTTGATTCTCTGTAGTGTTTTTAGAGAGGGCAAACTAAAATTGAACACATTAAACCTGGACTATTTTCTACCTCCAATTGAGGACAAAGAGTTTAGCCAATATAAAATTCTGGCACTTCTTAAGGAGTATTCGAATCAGTTCCGTCAAAATAAATTGTATCCTGCACTTTCATATCTGAACCAGATAGATAACCTGCTCGACTCACTTTATATAAAATATCAGGATTTTAACAGCGCTTTGTTCGACGGATTAAAACAACCTGGAAATAAAATACCGGATATTACAATTGTTGGTAAAGATAGCAATAAAGTAAATAACAACGCAGCTTTTGAATTGATAAACTGGGCGAAACCTTTTGTACAGTCAGCGATGGATGAGGGCATTGCAATTTATGAATTTGTTTACGACAATATAATTATTGAACCGGCAGGAGCGGAGCCATCTTATAACCGTGATGGTTATTTTATAATTCCGGATTACTATAGCGGCAAGCTGCTTCTTGTTGAATATTCATGTTCAATATTTTCTTCCAGTAACGCCCCTATAAAATCTTTAAAAACGAAACGGATCAAACAGGTAACCCTGGATAACATTAATTCCTCAATAATAAATGTGGGTTTCGAGTTGATCTATAGATATGGAGATCTTGTAAATCCAGCGGTCTATATTTGCAGGACCGAATTAGATTTCCCTTTTACTGAAACCGTTTTCCCGATTGCAAAGAGTAAACTTCTGTCATTGTTAACAACCGATCGGTAAATATTAAGCAGCGGAATATTCCTGGAAGGATAATATAAAAGCCGAAGCATATTACAATACTTCGGCTTTTGTATTTTAATATGACTAATGACTTAGAATTCTAACTTTTTACCTGTCTTCTTTGTGTATTCATATACAAGGGCGCTTGCAACAAAAATAGATGAGTAAGTACCGATTATAATTCCGAATAATAATGTAAATGCGAATGCTCTTAAAACATCTCCGCCAAAAATAAGAAGGGCGAACACGGTTAAAAGGGTAGTGCCGCCTGTAAGAACAGTACGACTCATGGTCTGGCTGATACTTGTATTAATGATTTCCATAATCGGGCGGGTTTTATGTATTTTCATATTCTCTCTTATCCTGTCGAATACGATGACCGTATCGTTAATTGAATAACCCACAAGGGTAAGAAAAGCTGCAACAACAGTAATATCTATTTCGAGGTTCAAACCCGGGATAACACCGTACAGCAGTGAGAATAAACCCAAAGTAATTAACACATCATGAAAAAGCGCTGTAACGGCGCCGAATGCAAAAATAAATTTAAACCTGAAAGCGAGATAAATGAGTATTACAATAAGTGCAAAAAAGATTGCAAGTACGGCATCCTCCTTTAATTCCTTTCCTATCTTGGGTCCTACCCTTTCTTCTTTAAGTACGGTAAACGGGTTATCACTTATTTTCTTACTAAGATTATCTTTTATCCAATCGGCAATCCCAACTCTTACGATCATCTGATTATTGTCAGGTTCTTCAGAAATCTTGCCGGATTGAAAACCGGATTGAAGTAAATCGTCAATTACATTATCTGTAATTTCAGCATTGCTAAACTCAAAAGTAATAGAGTTAGCAGTTGAATCGATTATTTTTCTCTCTAAACCAGGGAATTTCTTTTCTATTTCATTTTCGATACTCTTAACAACACGGGGGTAAATGTTAACCGGAATTACCTGCTCTTCGGTTCTGATCATTATACCTGTTTCCCCGCCGAAAGTTTTAACTTCAACATTTCCAAGCCCGATATTTTCCACATCTGCTCTTACTTCGGCAATGTTAACCGGTTTGTTAAATTGTAAAACAATTTCGCTACCGCCTTTAAAATCAATTCCAAATTCAAACCCTCTGATTATAACACTGATTAAGCCGATCAGAAACAGGGAAGATGAAAGTATATAAGCTAACTTCCTTTTACCAAGAAAATTATAATCAAGATTTTCAAATATTCGCATTTTATAAGTTTGCTCCTTCAAGCGTTAATAATTAACCAATAGTTACTTTTATCCGTTTGGAAATCATAATATCCATCAGCAGTCTGGTGATAACCAAAGCACTAAATAAACTTGCGGCGATACCTATCATAAGAGTTAAAGCGAAGCCCTGCACGGGACCGGTACCGAATTGATAAAGAATAAGACCGGTAAAAAACGTGGTTATATTCGAGTCTATAATTGCCGAATAAGCCCTGGAGAATCCGCTGTCTATAGATGCCTTAACGGTTTTTCCGGTTGCCATTTCCTCCCTGATTCTCTCAAATATTAGTACATTGGCATCCACCGCCATACCGATTGTTAAAATTATACCCGCAATGCCAGGCAAAGTAAGAGTTGCTTTAAAGCCCGCCAGTACTCCGAGTATAAATAAAATGGTAAACGTTAACGATAAAGCAGATATGAAACCCGATCTTTGATAGTATAAAATCATAAAGAAACCTACCAGCAAGTAACCGATAACCACGGCTGTAAATCCTTTTTTAATAGAATCTTCTCCAAGTGATGGACCAACCGTTCTTTCTTCAATAACATCGACAGGAGCAGGAAGCGCACCGGCTTTTAGAACAATCTCGAGCAACTTGGCTTCATCGAGGTCGCCCATTCCTTCAATCTGCGATCTGCCTCCTGAAATTTTACTGCGTACAACCGGGGCGGAAAAAACTCTTCCGTCTAGCATAATAGCTATTCTCTTGTTTATGTTCGCACCGGTTATCCTTGCCCAATCGGCAGCTCCTTCGGAATTCATTGTCATACTAACAATAGGCGATGAAGAATTAGGATCGATGCTAGCCCGGGCATCGGTAATTACGCCGCCGGTTAACTCCGGCTTTTTATTAACAGTGTACATTATATAAACGTTTTTACCATCCTGCTGCCCAACCGGTTTTGCAGAGAACACAAATTCAATGTTATCGGGGATTACTTTTTTCACTTCCGGTCTGTTAAGCAACAGCCGGAGCTTATTCATATCGTCTTCTTTTACGTAAGCATCGGCAGAACGTCCCTGGGGGTCTATAAGCGCCAACGAAAAGAACGGATGCTGTTTACGAAATTCTTCTTCGGATAATTCTTTGTTAGAAAGTGTATCGGAAGCCAAAGTGGAATCATTAACTGTAACAGTCGATGTATTTTTGGTAGTATCACTTACATAAGTACCCATAGATTTTGCAAGGGCTTCGTCAATCTTGTTCATTATTGCGAATGTAAAGTCAGGTTCTTTAACAAGGCGAAATTCAAGTAAAGCTGTTCCCTGTAAAAGCTGTTTTGCTTCTTCTTCACGTGCTATCCCGGGTAGTTCAACAATAATTCTCCGGCTGCCCTGCCTTTGAATAGTAGGTTCCGAAACGCCGTACTGGTCAACTCTGTTTCTTATAATTTCAAGCGCACGTGTAACGGCATCCTCAACATCTTTTTTCAATTCCGAGATTATTTCGGAATCGCTCTGCCGGATAGTTCCAAAATATCTGCTTAACCTGATTCCTCTATCTTTTAATTTTCTTCCCACGATATCAACAACCGATTCATTCGACAGGGTCGATTCGTCTTCAGCTTCTTTTAATACTTTACGGAAAACATCATCGGGGTTTTTAGCAAGCTTAGCAAGCAACTGTGCTGTATTAACTTCGAGCACAACCCTCATTCCGCCCTGAAGATCGAGACCTAACTTAATTCTCTTTTCACGGTTTTTAAGTAAACTGGGTTTTGAGTTGAGAAGACTATCTTCAACTACCATTAAAATTCCTTCTACATGGCTCTTAGTCATATCAGGGTTCTCTTTGATGAGTTCCTTCCTTCTCTTTTCCAATAATTTGTCTATCGTTTTCGAGTTCTGATAATCTGCATAGGTAGGATATAACAGGTATATCGCCAGAACAATTAAAGCCAGTACAAGTACAATTCGGAATCTGAATTCTTTCATACTTAATAATAATATAATTACTGTGTGAGGTTTAAAATTAATTAACTGTCAAAATTACTGGTATAGGGTCACAAAGTCAATAAATTATGACTGCAACACCTAATCGTCATTTATTGTTTAAAATCTAATATAGAAATGAAATTCCTGTTATTGAATAAGTAAAAAACAGTTTGAAATGTAGTAACTCATTAAAAATGTCAGTAGTAATAACTCGTTAGAAATGTCAGTAAATTACTAAAATTGTTATTTAAAGTAACACTTGAGGTAACGGAAGGAGGGCGTAGCCCGACTGGAGTTACCCCAAGTGTATGAATCTTTTTTCTCAACCATCTACGCAGATTTCCCCTTTCCAAATTTCAACTTTCTCCAGGGATGATTTCCAGGTGCTTTTCTTATTACCCTGTTCTTTTTCTTAGGGAAACGGATATAAGTTTTTTCCGCCAAATGCCTGATAAATGTTTCCGGGAATTGCATTGAATTTGTTCTATAACCAACTGCCAAAATCACATCCAAACTATAAAACGAAACTGGTTTATCCGAATTTGCAATGTGTAAAAATTGCACATTGTTTTTTTTATTTACTTCTTTATCTGAAAATATTTTATTGATATGTTTAGTGATAACGGATCGTTCTTTACCGAATAACTTATCAATCTCATCCTGCCTAAGCCAAACTGTTTCACCCTTAAAATGTACTTCGAGTTTTGGTTCATCTTTGGATTTATAAATTACAATTTTGCCTTTGGAGATATTCGATGTTATTCTCTTTTCCATCACCCCCGCTAAATTGTAAGTGCTTTGTTGAATTTTTGTTCTTTAGTTATATTTAAGAAGTTATGCTTGTGTATAAGTAAAATGAAAAGTTGTTTGAAGAAACCGTAAGCATAAATTAAAAAATATTTTATAAACATAGTAAATCCTGTTCAAGATAAGCGCTGTGGATCATGAGTAGTTAATCCAGGGGCAATTAGCTGGTTTTTAAAATATTACGGGAATAGTACCGAAAGAGAAAAGGATAATTAGTATTTACAGGAAGGATTTTTAATAATTACAAAAGTGAAATAGTGCGTTTAACTAAGCGTTCGAATTTATCTTTAACCCTGTTTGCGGTTTCGGTTACTTCGCTGTGGGAAAGTTTTGCAGTCGAAATTCCCGCAGCAAAATTAGTTATGACGGAAACAGAAGCTGTTTCCATCCCGAGCGATGAAGCAAATACCGCTTCATGTACAGTTGACATTCCAACGGCGTCGCCGCCGAATTTATGCATCATATTAATTTCTGCAGGAGTTTCATAGCTGGGTCCTTTCGAAAACCAGTAAGTTCCTTCCTGCAAAACAATTTTTTCAAGCTCTGCCGCTTCTTTTATTACTGAATTAATATTAAGTGAGGGAAAATTGAGATAATTATTTTTTTGTTTAGGAGTAACGATCCCGATCAGGTCTGTTAATTCTTTTTTAATCTGAATTCCGTTAAATGATTCTGCAAGCATTAAGTCGCCGGGCTTATAATTCCTGTTTATTCCGCCCGCAGCATTTGTAAGCAGTAATTTATTGCAGCCGAGTTTATATGTTATAAAAGGCGGCAAGACACATTCATAAATTTTGTACCCCTCGTAAAAATGAATTCTACCCTGGAAGAGGATTAAATTTTTACCGGTGTTTCGTGCAAAAATAATTTTCCCCGAATGTCCATCAACAGTTGAAACCGGGTAGCCGGGAATGTTGGCGGTTGCAATGGATTTAATAATTTCAACGGATGAAGCAAAATCACCAAGACCGCTGCCTAAAATAATTCCAAAATCAGGTTGGAAAGGTGCATTGCTCCGGATATGATCTAACAAAACTTTGTATTTAAATGAAAGGTCTATTTTCATATTTGGTTTATCGTATTTTAGTTTCTTGCATTGTGCATTATATGTAACGATTTAAATTTCTAATTGATTTAATTAACCTAATCAAATCCTAATGTGCAAACCCCAATTTACAATACGTTTAGTTGCTTTTTTGCAAGTCAATGTTACAACCTATTAAAATTTTGCTTTCCTTAATTATGAGCTCCACTTTTGTTATAAGTTATATTGATCATTTTTTATGTCAGTCCCGACTAAGATCGGAATTAGAAATTAGATCAATTATTATTAATTACTATAATAGAGTAATCCGGCAAGTGTAGCAGTCATAAGAGTTGCAAGCGCACCTCCGATTACTGCTTTTATACCGAGACTTGCAATTTGAGATTTTTTATTGGGCGCCAGCGGTCCTAATCCACCGATTTGAATTGCAATTGAACTGAAGTTTGCAAAACCGCACAATGCGTAGGTTGCCATTAAAATTGTTTTTTCATTTAGCAGCTTCCCGGTTTCAATTAATGTACCTAAATCGGTATAAGCTACAAATTCATTTACAACTATTTTAGTACCGAATAGACTTCCGAAATTAAGCGCATCCTGCCAGGGAACTCCGATACCGAAAGCAATAAACTGAAACATCCATCCCAGTATAAGTTGAAAACTTAAAGGTTCGCCAATTTTATCTATAAGCGCCCGGTTCCAGTCAAAGAAATCTCCAACGAAGTGTAAACCGTAATTTATCAGCGCAATAAAAGCAATGAATGCCAAAAGCATAGCACCTACGTTCAGTGCTAATTTTAGTCCGTCACCGGCACCGTTAGCCGCAGCTTCAATTAGATTTGAAGCGCCTTTCTCCACTTTAATTTTTACTGTCCCCATTGTTTTAGGTTCCTCTACTTCGGGAATCATTATTTTAGAGATAACAATTGCAGCAGGTGCTGCCATAACGCTGGCGCCCAGCAGTTGTGTTGCAAATAGTTGCTGAGCTTCAACAAGCGGCACACCGGTTTTTGCTGCGTAAGCGCTTCCCAGTATTTGAATATATGCAGCCATCACACCGCCGGCTATGGTTGCCATACCGCCAACCATAATAGTTAAAATTTCACTGCGGGTCATATCCTTCAGGTATGGTTTTATCATTAGAGGGGCTTCGGTTTGACCGACGAATATATTTGCGGAACAGGAAAGCGATTCGGCACCGCTTGTGCCCATAAATTTAGCCATCACCCAAGCCATAGCTTTAACAATTTTTTGCATAAATCCCACGTAATAAAGAACACCCATAAGACTGGCAAAAAATATAATAGTAGGCAGAACCTGAAATGCAAAGAAAGACCCCAAACTGCCTTCTGAACCGGGAACCTTAGCAAGGTTACCGAACACGAACTCCGCGCCTTCTGTTGTAAAGCCGAGTATAATAACAAAAAATCCGCTGATCCAGTTAAAAAAATCTTTGGGCCAGCCGAGCGGTGCAAAAAAGTTTCTTATCTCTTCACTTCTGAGGATAAAAACCGCAAAGACAAATTGAAGCGTTAACCCGGATATTACAAGTTTCCAATTTATTCTCTTCTTATTATTTGAAAGTAAAAAAGATATGCCTACAAGAAAAAGGATGCCTAAAAATCCTCTGATAATTGAGTTTAAATCCATTCCGGTTTCCTTATGCTTCTTCGGGAATGTAATGACATTTTCTGCATCTCGCTTCGTAAATATCTGAAGTGCCGACAACTACTCTGCCGGGTAATGCAGTTTTACGCTGTGTTCTATCCGCAGGGTTTCCGCATTCTAAGCAAATTGCAAGCGTCTTGGTTATGTATTCTGCAACAGCAAGCAATTGCGGCATCGGTTCAAAAGGCACGCCTTTATAATCCTGATCCAGCCCTGCAACTATAACACGTTTACCTTTGTCGGCAAGTTCGTTACAAATATCTATAATATCGTTTGAAAAAAACTGTGCTTCATCTATGCCGATTACCTGTGCATCTTCTATCAGCGTTTTTATTTCGTTTATATCGTTGATCATAATTGAAGGGAGGGATTGTTCATTGTGCGAAACAATTGAATTAGCTGAATAGCGCGTATCGATCTGCGGTTTAAAAATTTTAACCTTTTGATTAGCTATTTGTGCCCGTCTTAACCTGCGGATGAGTTCCTCGGTTTTCCCGCTGAACATACAGCCGGTAATTACTTCGATCCAGCCGGTATCTTTCGGCATTGAATGAGGGGATGAGTCAATCATAATTTAATGTTCAAAGTTCAAGGTTCGATGTTATGGATTATTTAATATATTTATTGCCGAAAGCAAGTGGAAGTAATTCCGATGCTTTCATAGTTTTTGATTTACCGTTTTTATTTATCATTACAATATCAATATTTCCGCAAAGGTCGCTAATTACCTGCCTGCATGCACCGCAAGGAGAAATAAAATCATCTGTATCGCCTGCAACTGCAATAGCTTTAAATTTTCTTTCACCCTCGGAAACAGCTTTAAATATTGCCGTCCTTTCCGCACAAAGAGTTAAACTGTAAGAACTGGATTCAACATTGCAGCCGGTATAAATTTTATCATCTTCGGTAAGCAACGCTGCACCAACATGAAAGTTGGAGTATGGTGCAAGCGCATTCGCTTTAGAATTAATCGCTTTTTCGATAAGTAAATTATAATCCATGCTATCCTGATTTTAATAAACTGAAAAATAAAGAATTGTTATTGATTTCGGAAATTGTTGTTTGCAGTCTCAATTCAAAAAGCTATTTCTTTTTTAAAAAGAGATAAAATGTTGGAGTAAAATATTTATTCACTATTCCCGGTTTGTCGTTAGCAAGTTTTAAAATGAGCTTATTTAGCTTTAATTTAGTTGCGATCCTGATCAGCTTTAAATGAAAATCACTCCAGACAATTCCTTTATTACCGTTAAATAGTTCTTTAACAGAGTGCCGGGTGAAAATAATAATTTCAAATTTGTTATTAAAAAGATTTTGTAGATGTTTGAGGGAAAGCAGCTCTGCAATATCCTCCCGGTCAATTTCCGATTTTCTAAAATACTTTAAAAAATATTTTCTTATCGTTTCTCTTTTTAACAAAGAAATTAGCGGCACTCCCCAATGCGGATCGGAAAGAATGTTGAAAATTGATATCCTGTTGGGTGTGCTCAGATAAATTATTCCGTCATACGTTAAAAGAGAATGCAGCTTATAGATTAAATTTTTTCTATCGGGTAAATGTTCAATAACATCTTGTAAAATAATTAAATCGAATGAGCCGGGAATAAAAGGAAGCTGCGTAACGTTTCCGCAAACTATATCTATAGATTTTGTTAAACAACGCTGGACAGATAATCTATCTCTGTTCAGATCGAAACCGACAACAAAGTTTTCTTTTGAGAATAGATACGACGTTTCCCCTTCTCCCGAACCGAGGTCGAGTATCTTTAATCCCTTTGGCTCGATGACCTTTTCTATAACCGATTTAACAAACTCACCTCTCAGGGTTGAAATATCTCTCGCACGTTTCCACCTTTCAAAATTGGGATGAGATTCATCGAGCCATACATACCTGTCTTTAATTATTTCCATTTTACTTTACTAAACTTTGCATTGAAAAAATGTATGATGAGAAATATCTCGTAGAAAAACTGAAGATATGCAATATCGATCAATTTAAACTTGTAACCGAACTTTGATTGGAAACGAACCGCTATTGCTGCATCGAATAATATCTTAACGATGAAAGGAATTATAAAAGCTTTATTCACAAATAATAATACAGGGGAGAAAAAGAAAAGTAAATTTAGAAAATGCCATATTGCTAAAAATAATTTTTGCTTGAGTGTATAATAAAAAGAAGCTTGTGTATGCCTGGCTCTTTGCCTGAAATATTCTTTAAAACTATTTTTTGTTTCGGAATAAACAAAAGAATTTTGTGACCGCAGCGTGCAGATATTCAAATTGTTCTTTATAGCTTCCCGTAAAAGAAGATCATCATCACCGCTGATTGACTGCGTAGTATTTGAAAATCCTCCTATACTTACGAACGCATCTTTTCTAAATCCAAAATTTCTCGCGGATGCAGTATAAGGCAATCCCATACGTGCAGCCGTAAATGCAAGCAGCGAGTTTTTAAAATTTTCATAGCAGGCAATTTTATTTATAAGCTTGTTCCTTTGAATAAACGGAGCTACACCGATAACAAAATCGCAGCCGGATAAGAATTTATCAGCCATCGCTTTTAGCCAGTTCTTTCCCGGTTTACAGTCTGCATCGGTTATAAGAATATAAGGATTAGCCGCCAATCGAATCCCATAATCCAGCGCACCCCTTTTTCCTTTATGTTTTTTTTCTTTAACTTTATATATGTTGAAGTTTGAAAAAGCCCGTAATGCCTTTTCAGCTACTTGAAACGTTTCATCGGTTGATTTATCATCAATTATAATTAGTTCAAAATTCTCGAATGAATAATCGTTATTTTTAATTGAGTTTATAAGAGAATTTATATTTGCCGCTTCATTTTTAGCGGCTACAACGATTGAAAGTTTTACTGTGTCTGCGGATGTTAGTATATAACCGGAAAATTTATTTTTAGAAATGTTATTCATCATAGAAAAAATGTATTAGAATAAAATAATAATATTATCGGCTTAAAGAGCCGGAAACTTACCAAATTTAAATATATTTTACTCTTTAGAAAATGATTCTCATATTAAGAACAAAAAACGGTTAAATGAAATATTTTTTGTTGAAATGGTTTTTTTATCAATATAATTTTTTATATTAAATATCTATAAATAGGCACACTCTACGAGACGTATATTTTTTACAGTTTATAAGGTGAAGTTGAAAATATTAATTCCTCTCTTTTCGTCCAAAATAAAATTATTTCACTTTACACCGGGGAAATTTACAAATATTATATTTGGTCGATAATTGTATTAATAATTAAATTCTGATATTAAATAACACCGGTGAAACATATAACTCAGTTAGAAAAATTTCAGAAAAATATATGGTAAATAACAGATGTTGTGCAAATTATTTCAATTAAATAACCTTATTAATAACTCACATCAGGAGGAAAAATGAGAAACGCGTTCTATACGTTCCTCACGTTTTTTTGTATGATCAGTATTTTTACTGTTGCTACTTTTTCTCAATCTCAACAAGATGAACAGAAAATCTGGTCTAAAATATTTGTTGATCAGGGTACTATTAATCCCGGTAATACAAATTACAAGTGGGATCGCCCACAGCCTCAAACAAGACAGTATCTTTTCGGCGGTAACGGAATAGCCGTATTTCCGAATTTCAGACCTCATCCAACTACTACTACTACTCAATCTGAGTTAAGTGTGGATGTAGCCCCATTCGATGAAAATATTATTTTTTGTTCAGCAAACACCACTCCCTGGCCCGTAAGTACGGTGTATGGTACAGGTGTTTACTGGTCGCTTGACGGCTCTCAAAGCTGGACGGGATTCGACATTCCACCTTTCGGTGGTAATTCGGGTGACCCCGCATCAGCAATCGGAACCAATGGTTTCTTCTACGAGAATTATATTAATAATCCCGGCGGACAGGGAATATCTATTTCCACTAATAATGGTGTAGATTGGATAAACCATACCGTTGCACCAAACCCCGGTAGCTTGGCAGACAAGAACCACATGAATGTGGATAAAACTTTAGGCAGCCCTTACGAAAATAGAATTTATGTCGTCTGGACAGATTTCGGCGGGGCAAATGACAACGATGTGGTTTTAAGATATTCCACAAATGATGGTTCAACATGGTCTTCTTCGATAAATTTAAGCAGTAGTTTAAGTGCAGGCAGCCACAACCAGGGTGTGAATGTTCAAACCGGTCCTAACGGTGAAGTTTATGCTACCTGGGCAATTTATGATAACTGGCCCAGCGGTGAAGATGCAATCGGGTTTGCCAAGTCAACCGATGGCGGTGCTACCTGGACATCTGCCAGAATTTACGGCGCCCTTACACCAAACGGTAATTTTAATTTCGGTATTAGGGGATATCTTAAACCCACGCAAATAAGAGTTGCATCTTTTCCATCCATGGCTGTTGACAGATCAGGCGGGACTAACGATGGTAATATCTATATTAGCTGGGCGCAAAGGAATGTTACCCCTGCCGGTAATGATCCCGATATTGTTATGATTAAATCAACCGATGGTGGCGCTACCTGGTCATCACCTGTAAGAGTAAACGACGACGCAATGAATAACGGAAAAGATCAATACTTTAACTGGATGACTGTCGATCAATCAACGGGACAGGTGCTCCTTGTATTTTACGATGGCAGAAATGTATCCAATGACAGCTCAAGTGTATGGATGGCTAGTTCGTTGGACGGTGGCTCAACCTTCAATAACTTTGAAGTTAGTGAGCAGCCATTCAAGCCGAAACCGATTCCGGGATTAGCAGGCGGTTACCAGGGTGATTATATAGGTATCGCTGCTTTGAATGATGTAGCATACCCGTACTGGATGGATGATAGAACCAACATTTACCAGGCATGGATGAGTACTGTTTCATTTGGACCGCCGTGTCCGATTGATCCGCCAACCAACCCAAGCCCGGCAAACGGTGCTACCGATGTATCTTCAAACTTATCCGAAATCAGTTGGACAAACGGCGCAGGTGCTTCACAAATTGAAGTTTGGTATGGAATTGCAGGAAGTATGACCATGGTATATGACGGTTCTCCGGTAACTTCTTACAGCATACCTTCTCAGTTGGCTTATAGTACAACTTATAACTGGCGCGTAATCGGTAAAAATGATACTTGTAATGTTTCAGGACCCACATGGGCATTTACAACCGAATTAAGCCCGGGAGTTTTGTTCCTGGAACCATTCCCCGATCTTAATAACTGGACTATTATCGGTCCGGAAGGATTACCGAACTGGAGTGTAACTCAAACAAGTTTTGCTGCCGGTACGGCTCCGGAATTAAATTTCCATTGGAGTCCTTCATTTACCGGTGATTCTTATATACTTTCCATTCCAATTGCAGTTGCAAACGACCATAATATGGAATTGCAGTTCGATCACTTCGTAGATTGGTACGCCGATCCCTTAGGTCCAATTGGATGTGCAATCACTTATGACGGCGGTTCGACTTATTCAACACTCTGGGAAATTTCACCTAACGGAAATGTTGGACCGGAAAATATAGTGCTTAACTTTGCTACACCGCCGGTTGCGGCGATGGGTGGAAATGCAAGTACTGTTAATTTGCAAATTGCTTTCTATTACACAGGTAATTCATTTAACATAGACGACTGGTACATTGATAATGTTATGTTAACAGATTTAGACATTGTTCCGGTTGAACTCACATCATTTGCAGCAGTTCTGAATAAAGGCGATGTTCAACTCGGTTGGGCAACTGCAACTGAAGTGAACAATCAGGGATTTGAAGTCGAGCGTAAATCAGTAAACGGTGAATTCCAAAAGATCGGGTATGTACCGGGTCATGGAACAACAACAGAAAACCAGTCATATAGCTTTATTGATTCTAAAATTCCAAGCGGTACTTATGTTTATCGTCTGAAACAACTTGATTATGACGGAAGCTACGAGTATTCGAGCGAGATAAATGTTGACGTAGCAGCACCTCTGACATTTAGTCTCGATCAAAACTATCCGAATCCGTTTAACCCGAGTACGGTTATAAAATATTCGATTCCTAACGACGGATTTGTTTTATTAGACATATATAACTTATTGGGTGAAAAAGTTGCTTCGCTTGTTAACAGTGTTCAGAAAGCAGGAAGGTATGAAATTACTTTTGATGCTTCAAATCTTGCAAGCGGTATTTATGTTTACAGCTTAAAATCAGGCAGCTTTAGCTCGGTTAAAAAAATGTTGTTGATGAAATAACGTTGCTGCCCTTAGATTACTTAACGGGTTAATATCCGGTAATGTTGTTAATCGGTAAGGGCGCAAACTTAATCGGTTTGCATTATAAAGCCCCGGTGTTTTAATCGGGGCTTTAATATAGCAAATAATGTTACTCTTTTAAGTTGTTTATTAGAATTGTTTTATTATTTGGGTATGCAGACAATTTCTCTTTTCTTTAATTTAATATTCATTTCATTCAGGAGGTAAAATGTACAAACAGATTACTTTTGCTGTATTCTTTCTGTTTTTACTAAATCTTATTACGTTCGGTCAGCCGATATCTTCTCCTATTGTTATAGAGCCCATCAATCACGATACATCGATTCCGTTGAGAGATATGGAAGAAGCTCCTTTAACACCTACAATATGGCAGGACGGAATAATACCCGTAAATACTATTCAGGGGAATAACGGTTCTTATCAGCCGGATCATTCACTTCAGGTGGTTGAAGGAACTTCAGGTATTTCAACTATCGGGGCAAACTTCGACGGAGTTGGTGCGCAGGGTTATGCACCTCCGGATGTGAGCGGCGACGTTGGTCCTAACCATTATATGCAAATGGTTAATATTCGGTTTCAAATTTGGGATAAGAATGGTACTACGCTATACGGACCGGTTAGTCTGGGAACATTGTGGCAGGGATTTCCCGGTCCCTGGCAATCGAGTATAAATGACGGCGACCCAGTTGTGCTTTATGACGATCTTGCCGATAGATGGGTAGCAACCCAGTTTTCATTACCCAACGGCGGTAACGGACCAGAATATATTTTAGTTGCTGTTTCTCAAACACCCGATCCCACCGGTTCGTGGTATCGTTATGGGTTTGAAACAGCAGAATTTCCCGATTATCCAAAATTCGGCGTTTGGAACGACGGCTATTATTTTACCGCAAACAGATTTGGCGGCGGGTACACAGGAACTTATGCCGGTGTGCTTGAAAGAGATAAAATGTTAACCGGTGATGTTGCTAATATGGTGTTGTTTGCCGTTTCACCAAGTATTTCCTGGTCATTACTTCCTGTCGATTGCGACGGTACAATCGCTCCTCCATCGGGTTCACCGGGTTACTTTATGCAGGCACACGACAATGCATTTTTTGGAGGTCAGGATGGTATAGATATTTTTGAATTAGCAGTTGATTGGGCTAATCCAAGTGCTTCAACTTTTACCGGTCCGTTATTTATTTCCACATCTCCCTTTAGCCAGGTAAACGGTATCCCCCAGCAGGGTACGGGAACTCAATTAGATGATTTATCAGACAGACCTATGCAGCGCTTGCAGTATAGGAACTTTGGTACTCACGGTTCAATGGTTGTCTGTCAAACTGTTAATGCAGGTTCGGGGCGTGCCGGTATGAGATGGTACGAACTCCGTAATTCAGGCGGCGGTTGGACACTATACCAGGAAGGTACTTACGCTCCTGCCGACGGCTTATACAGATGGATGGGTAGTATCGCGATGAATGCAAATGGTGATATTGCTCTCGGATATTCTGTTTCAAGCTCTTCCATGTATCCGGAAATCAGATATACCGGCAGAAGTGATGGTGATCCACTCGGTCAGATGACTGTTCCGGAAGATATTATTAAAGCAAGTTCGGGTGCACAAACCGGTCTTAGCAGATGGGGAGATTATACCACGATGAGTGCAGACCCCGACGGGCAGTCTTTCTGGTACACCAACGAATATTTACCCTACACAGGAAGTTTCCACTGGAAAACCAGGATCGCATCGCTTACATTCGGGCCTCCATGCCCGGTAAATGCATCGTTTGATCCTAATCCGGCAGACGGATCATTAAATGTTTCAATAAATTTACCTGAAGTCAACTGGACTAATGGTTCCGGCGCAACTCAGGTTGAGGTTTGGTTCGGTGAGAGCGGTAGTCTCTCTAACGTCTATGACGGTGCTGTAATTAATTCGTGGAGTATTACGAATACACTTGATTATAACACTTCGTATGGGTGGAAGATCATCGGGAAGAATGATACTTGCAGTATAAGCAGTCCCGTATGGACTTTTACAACCGAACATAACCCAAATAACCAGGTATTATTTGCCGATGATTTTGATTCATATACTGCCGGGCAGCAGGTAGCATGTCAGAACCCGGTAGATTGGACTACCTGGAATTATAACCCGTGTGATGCAGTTACCGATCCTTATGTATCCACAGTTGTTTCTTACAACGGTTCGAACTCGGTTAAAATTGCTTCAGACAACGATCTTGTTTATGATATTGGACTTTTAACCAGCGGTAAGTATAGTATGGCTTTCCAGATATATATTCCCTCAGGTTCTCTCGGGTACTGGAATACTCTGCAGGAATTTGCCGGTAGCGGCAGCATCTGGGGTCTCGAAGTTTACTACAATGCGAGCGGTGTGGGTTCAGTGAACGCAGGTGTTACGGGTGCAGCTTCATTCACATATTCCTATGATACCTGGATACCGAACGAAGTAATAGTTGACCTCGATGCTGATCTGGCTCAATTGTTTATAAACGGCTCATTGATTTACGAATGGCAGTGGAGCTTAGGTTCTAACGGCGGCGGAGTTAACCAATTGGGCGCAAATGATTTCTATGCCGATAATACAATGATGTATTATTTCGATGATTATATTGTGAGCGATTTGTCTATAGTTCCGGTTGAGCTAACTTCATTCACCGCTATGGATAATAACGGAGAGATTGAACTTAAATGGACAACTGCTACCGAGTTGAACAACCAGATGTTTGAAATTCAAAGAAGGAATGAAGACAACCAGTTTGCCACCATCGGATATGTTGAAGGTAACGGAACCTCAGCCAATCCGCATAATTATACCTACATTGACAATGCTAATATTTCAGGAACTTTATATTACAGATTAAAGCAGGTTGATTTTGGCGGCATGTACACTTATTCCGACGAAGTTAAGATTGAAGCTTCAGGTGTATTAACTTTTGAACTCGAACAAAACTATCCGAACCCTTTTAACCCGAGTACTTTAATAGCTTACTCGATCCCGCAGGAAGGGTTTGTATCGCTGAATATTTATAACTTGCTTGGCGAAAAAGTAGCCACGCTTGTAAACAGTATACAGGAAGCGGGCAGATACGAAGTTTCTTTTGATGCTTCTTCACTTGCCAGCGGAATTTATGTTTACAGCTTAAAATCAGGAAGCTCACTTACATCACGTAAAATGTTATTAATGAAATAGCTTGTTGATTATCCGATTTAATTAACATTTGGATCGGGATTTTATATTTAGTAAAAGTGCCATCTTCATTTAACGGAGATGGCATTTTTTATTCTGATTTTCATTGCTGGTATTAATATTATGTTTTATTATTTCAAACGGTTAAAGAGTAAAAAGATACTTTGTTATACGGGAGTCTTGTTCTTCCTTTATATTTCATATATTCATCCCCAGGGAATATGGGGAAAAATTAACAGTCCAACCGAACAAGATCTCAAATCTGTTTTTTTTTATCGATAGTCTTTACGGCTGGGCGGTAGGTGATGCAGGAATTATAATCCATACAACAAACAGCGGTATTGATTGGTACATTCAGAGCAGTAATACTCAGAATATAATTGCAGATATTTTTTTTATTAATAAATATACCGGCTGGGCATCATCGTGGAATACAGCTACTCCTCCTTTCGGTACAATACTATTAAGAACAACAGACGGAGGTGATAATTGGGATCAGGTGCTTTACCCCGGCGAAAATATTTTTATCACGTGTATTCTTTTTCCTGACTCCTTAGTGGGTTGGATGGGGGGAAAGCCCCATGCTCTCGTTAAATCGGACGACGGTGGATTTAGCTGGCAGCAGGCAGAAATCGACACATCAATTTTAGCATTCCTTCCGGTTCTGAATATAAAATTTTTTAATTCGCAATATGGTTATGCGAGCGGCGGTGCTTTTGAGAATGCAGGTGTAATCTGGAATACTACAAATGGCGGGGACAAGTGGTTCGCTATTGATCGGGTATTTGCCCCTCCCGATCCCGTTCATCAAATTCATTTGTTCGATTCGTTAAATGTAATCGGTTCAAGTGGTGATCGTGAAGTTTTTGGAGTTGGTATGATACGCACAACTGACGGGGGAGGCTTTTGGGAGTATAATAATATAGGCATTCAGGGCGTAGCTTATGATCTGGAATTCAGAACGGATTATAATGCGTGGGCGGCATTGGGAAGTGCTGAAACTTTAATTTATAGTTAGATGCCGGGGTAACATGGACACAGATTCCCACATTGGATAGCACTGCCATTTTTGATATAATTTTTCCAGATTCGCTGCACGGCTTTGCAGTTGGTAAAAACGGCGCGATAATTAAATTCAAACCGGAAATTATCAACTCTATCGAGGAAAACAATTTGCCGGTGCCTGATGATTTCAAGCTTTTTCAGAACTATCCGAATCCGTTTAACCCGAGCACGAAGATAAAATTTACGATTTCGAAGTCTCCCCTCCTTGGAGGGGACAGAAGGGGTGGGTTGCAGTTTGCAAAACTCGTTGTGTATGATATTCTCGGAAACGAAGTTGCAGCTTTAGTTAACAGAGAATTACCTGCCGGTAATCACGAAGTTGAGTTTGATGGAAGTAACTTGCCAGGCGGAGTCTATTTTTACCGGTTGCAAGCAGGTTCGTTTGTAAGCTCGAAGAAAATGATTTTGCTTAGGTAACAACCATGTCTTTATCCCTGAATTGCTTCAGAAGAGAAAGATATGAAGTATATAAATATAACTGCTAGTGACCTCACAGGCGTGGTCACTAGCAGTAAATATAAAATTCAATTAAGCCCCGGCAATTTACCCGCCATTTTTTACAACATTATTATTAAAAATATTCTTGCATTAATATTTTCAAAGGTGTAAATTAAAATATAAGCTTTCAGTGAAATGATATTTATTGAAGATTAAGAAATTAAAAATGTAAATCAATTTCTATTTAACCTTATATAATTATTGCTCTGCGAATTTATTAATTAAATATTTCTAACTAATTAGAAACATTAATAAATCTAGAGGAGGCTTTATGAAAAACTTTATTCCATTCTTATTATTCTCATTTCTTTTTGCTATCTGTGCATTCCCACAAAGTACACATCCGTTAGATACAAGCATAGGGGATGACGTAGTAATCAATTTGGGTGTTGGTTCAAATCCTTACGGTTCAGATGCAGGCAATCTTCTTTCTACGGGAGTATTGGTAACTACATTCCCGGATTTTGGTGGAAATCTTCATCCGATGGGCATCGCATTTGACGGTACATACTATTGGGTTGTAGGGGGAGGAACTTCATCCGGTGAAGTTGCACAATTAGATGCGGCGTTTAACCTCGTTGCTACTCAGAATGTTGCAACTGATTGCCGCTCGATCTTCTATAACCCTGCCGATGGTGAAGTTTATATTAAACCTTGGGGTTTAGACCTTTTAAGGTTGCATACTAATCCGTTCGATGGTGGTTTTGATGTTGTGCTATCCGGAATTTTTCAGGATGCTCAATCGAAGGTATGCATTGCTGCCGATGGGCTAACTATATTTGATCACCTCAACGGCACCGTCAGGGAATATGATTTTGCTACCGGTACAGTCTTAAATACTTTTACACTCGATTTACAGCATGACCTTACATGGCCAAGAGGTAATTTGATAGCTCACACCGGGACATACTTATTAACCGTAGCTGCTGATGTAGTTTATGCTTATGATGAGACTAACGGTAATTTTATTTCTTCCTGTAATTTACCCGGTATGGTACCCTCTGAATGGAGCATGGCTTATACTAACGGAATGTTTTTTATTACCGAAAGTTCTGAAGCTACATGGTATGCCTGGACTATAGATGATGGGATTGTACCTGTCGAACTAACTTCATTCACTGCGGTTGCTAATAATAATGATGTTCAGCTTAACTGGGTTACAGCTACCGAAACTAATAATCGTGGTTTCGATGTTGAGCGTAAATCCGACAACGGACAATTTGAAACTATCGGGTTTGTTCCCGGGCACGGAACTACAACTGAAATGCAGACTTATAATTTTACTGATACTAATGTTCCTTCTGAAAATTACACATATCGTTTAAAACAAATAGATTTTAACGGAAGTTATGAATATTCGAATGAAGTGAATATTGATGTATCTACTCCGTTAACATTTACTCTCGAGCAGAACTATCCCAACCCGTTTAACCCGAGCACGGTTATAAAATATTCAATTGCAGAGAAGGGTTTTGTAAAGCTAAACGTATATAATTTGTTGGGAGGAAAAGTTGCTGCATTAGTAAATGATGTACAGGAAGCAGGAAGGTACGAAATTACTTTTAACGCTTCGAACCTTGCAAGCGGTATTTACGTTTATAGCTTACAGTCAGGCAGTTTCAATTCAGTTAAGAAAATGATTCTGATGAAATAGTGCCAAATGTCTTTTAGTAAATAATACAGAATATGAAATAAAGTGCCGGTCAAAATAAGTGACCGGCACTCTTATTTTTCAGATAAAATATTGTTATTTTTAATTTATTAAATAACATTAACATTCATAAAATACAGGGGTATCTTATGAAAAAACTGATACTATTTTTTTATTTCTTGTTTTTTCTCATCCCGGATACTGCACTTTCGCAATCTCCCGTTATTCAATCGATAATAGATCAAACAAATATCGATTCACTTACATATTTTGTTAAAGAACTTTCCGGAGAGGTGCAGACCATTATTGGCGGTACACCGTACACAATACTTTCCAGAAATAAAAATCAGCCCGGTAACGATAAAGCAGCCGATTACATTCAGCAAAAACTTGAATTCTACGGGTTGGATGTTTACAACCAATCCTTTAGTTCAACAGGAAGGAATGTTTATGCTGTTCAGACAGGTACGGACTTCCCAAATCGGAAATATATAATTAGCGCTCATTATGATGACATGCCCTATGGTACAATTGCACCCGGTGCAGACGATAACGCAAGCGGTACAGCAGCAGTACTTGAAGCAGCCAGAATACTTTCTAATTATGCATCCGAATATACTATCGTATATGCTTTATGGGATGAAGAAGAACAAGGGCTTGTTGGAAGCTCATATTTTGCTCAGCAGGCGGCGCTTGCAGGAGATTCTATTATGGGCGTTATAAATATGGATATGATTGCTTATGATTCAGATAACGATGCTGTCGGAGAAATTCACATTAGACCTGTTGCAAACTCTTTAACACTTAAAGATACGATGGTTGAAGTGATTACGAACTATAACACCGGCGTAAATCCGAGTATCATTAATCCCGGCACAACTGCCAGCGACCAGGCTTCCTTTTGGAACAACGGATATGGAGCACTTTTATTGATAGAAGAATATTACGGGGGAGATTTTAATGCATACTACCATACAACAAACGATTTGATTTCTCATTATAACTTTCCATATTATTTGAAAATGAGTAAAACCGGTTTAGGCACCCTTGCTACTTTGGTTAATATTACAAACATAGTTCCTGTTGAGCTTGTTTCTTTTTCAGCAATAGCAATGCAAGATGGAGTAAAATTAGAATGGAAAACGGCAACCGAGCTAAACAACCAGGGTTTTGAGATTGAACGTTCTGTAAACGGAAATGTTTTTGCGACTGTGGGATTCGTGGAAGGTAATGGCACCTCATCTGAAATAAATTATTATTCTTATACGGATCATCCTTTTATTGATGGTGTTACTAAGATTTATTATAGATTAAAGCAGGTTGATTTTGATGGAAGTTTCAAGTATTCCAATAAAGTTGAAGTGGAGCTAATAACTCCTTTGGAATTCGCACTTGAACAAAATTACCCCAATCCATTCAACCCAAGTACGGTTATAAAATATTCAATACCAGATAACAGTTTTGTAACATTAAATGTTTATAACCTGTTGGGAAGAAAAGTTGCTACATTGGTAAATGATTTGCAAGAAGCAGGAAGTTACGAAATTACTTTTAATGCTTCGAATCTTGCAAGCGGTGTTTATGTTTACAGATTACAGTCAGGCAGTTTCAATTCAGTTATGAAAATGATTCTTGTGAAATAATAAAATTTGTTGGCTTAAATACGTATAATATAATGAATGCTATATTCTTGCAGTGATTCTAATGAATTATTATTGCATTTCATAATTAACATTATAATTGCATTATGTAGAAACGAAGAATTAAATGGTTATATGATAAAACAGAATAACAATTTGTACTTTTGAAATTATTCTCGTCAAGAATAGAAGAATATTAAATTAAAGAATAATTTGTTTTACTGCTGGTGACCACTCCTGTGATGTTACTAATTTAATGATAAAAGGCGAATGCCTTTTTAAAGGTCTCAAGTTAACCGCCTAAAATATTGAACTGTTAAAACAGTTAATAATTAGGGATCTCGTTTCATTAACACCGGAATTAATCCTGGTGTTAATGGAATGAACACTTACAAATTTAACCGTTTTAACGGTTTACCAAAACTACCGGTCAACTCGAGTTATTTTATTTAACTAAAAAATCGAATCTTACATAATGTAAGTTAAAAATAATTTGTATTTAACTTTGTTATATTCTTTATAACCGACTTCACATTATGTGAAAGCAATTCGATTTAATTTACAAAAGGAGAAAAAGATATGGCATCATTAAAAGGAACAAAAACAGAACAAAACTTATTAAAAGCATTTGCCGGCGAATCGCAAGCAAGAATGCGTTACGATTATTTTTCCAAACAAGCAAAAAAAGAAGGGTTGGAACAAATTTCCGCTATCTTTCAGGAAACAGCGTTAAATGAAAAAGAACATGCAAAAAGATTTTTTAAATTTTTAGAAGGCGGGATGATTGAAATAACAGCGGCATATCCAGCGGGTAAAATCGGTACAACTTTAGAAAATCTTAAAGCAGCAGCCGAAGGAGAAAATGAAGAATGGACAAAACTATATCCTGAATTTGCCCAAATAGCAGAAGAAGAAGGATTTAAGGATGTCGCTGTGGCTTTTAGAATGATAGCAAAAGTGGAAAAAGCACATGAAGAAAGATATAAAAAATTAAATTCTAATTTGGAACAAGGTAAAGTGTTTGAAAGAGAAGGTGTTATTATCTGGAAATGTAGAAATTGCGGATACTTACACGAAGGGAAAAAAGCACCTCTGAAATGTCCGGCGTGTTTGCATCCTCAGTCTTATTTTGAAATACAAGAAGAAAATTATTAAACTAAGTTAAAGCATTCAGAACAGACTCGAATGTTTTGATATATACTTATCGACTCGAGGAAAATACCTTGAACAGTGTATAAACAATTAAAAACTTTCGAAGTTTTTTTATTTCTTCTCTTTTATTATTGCTGTACACTATTTTAATTGGTTTTCGGATTTTACAATAAACCCATCTCTTTTTAAGAGATGGATTTAAAGCTTGCCCCGAATTTATTTCGGGGGTGAGTTTATAATAAAACCAAAATCCGAAAACCAAATAGGAATTATATTATAACTTTTCCACATATTAAATGCACAGTAAATAATTACCGGGTTAATATATATTAAGTATATAATTTACTGTTAGTAACCTCGCAGGAGTTGTCACTAACAGTAATTTAGTTATAATTAAAGCAGCTCCGGGTAAAGATGAAAATCATTAAATTGTAAACAGAAATTTCTTCCTTTAATCGGGCTAGAAATTTTAATAACTTTTAAAGTTAAAAATAAAGAGAGGGGGGAAATGCTATCCGTTTTTAAAAGAGTCAAACTATTATTTAGCGAAGGAAAAGAAAAATGGAAAAGAAAATATACTCTTATCTCTTGATAATAATCACCCTTCTTTTAACAACAAGTTTCATCTTTTCACAATCATTCCGTAAAGCACCCTATTTAATTTATAATGGAAATCCCTCAGAGGTACAGGTAATATGGCAATTAAACTCAACGGCTGATTGTACTATCGACTGGGGAACCGATACATTGTATTCACTGGGCAGTGCACAAACATCGGAATATGGTAATGATCATCAGCATTTATACACGATTGAAAATCTGGAACCTTTTACTAAGTACTATTACCGTGTAAGTGTGGGTCAAACAACAAACAACGGATCATTTCATTCGGCACCCGATTCTAATGCTAATAATTTAAAATTCTTTGCTTACGGAGATACGAGATCAAATCCCGGCATTCACAATCAAGTTGCTGCTGAAATTATATCCGTATTTAATGAGGACCAAAATTTGCAAACGTTCATTCTTGCAACCGGTGATCTGGTTTATCATGGTGATAACGAGCAGGATTGGGATGGTCAGTTCTTTAATCCCTCATATCCTAATATAAAAGAAATGCTTGCATCGCTGCAGTTTCAAACCTGCATGGGTAATCATGAGGATTCAGGGCAGCTATTTGTAAAATATTTCCCCTATCCTTTTATTAGTAACCGCTATTGGTCATTCGATTACGGACCGGCGCATTTTGTTATTATCGATCAATATACAAGCTATGGTCCCGGCTCTGCGGAACTGGAATGGATTGAAAATGATCTTGCTGCTTCAACCAAAAAATGGAAATTTATTTCCCTGCACGAACCCGGCTGGTCTGCCGGTCATCACGGAAATAATAGTACCGTACAGAATTATATTCAACCTTTGTGTGAACAATATGGTGTTTCTATTGTCTTCGGAGGGCATAACCATTACTATGCAAGAGCAGATGTAAACGGTGTGCAGCATATTACTACAGGCGGAGGAGGTGCTCCACTGTATCAACCCAATTTAAATTATCCGAATATTGTAACTGCAACAATGGCTCATCATTTTTGCAAAGTTGAAATAAATGATAACACTTTACATTTTACTGCAATAACTTCTTCAGGTGAAGTAATAGATACTTTTACTATTTCAAAAAGTAATTCTCCCCCGGTCATTACCTCCCAGCCCGATACTTTAGCTTATGTGGATTCACTTTATCAGTACCAGGTAGTTGCCGGAGATATTAACGGAGATTCGCTTACCTTCAGTTTAACAATTGCACCTCAATGGCTAAGTATCGATAGCGCACTTGGGTTAATACAGGGCACACCTGCAGTCGCTGATGTTGGCGATACTGTGGTGGCGATTCGCGTTGATGACGGACAGGGCGGTACGGATACGCAATCGTATAATTTACATGTATTGAATCTTGTAGGAATACATACGGAACTTCCTAATTTACCTCAAATGTTCGCGCTGTATCAAAATTATCCGAATCCCTTCAATCCGGCTACAGTTATAAAATATTCAATTGCGGAAGATGCAATTGTGAAGATAAAAGTTTATGATATACT
>BDSV01000072.1 GCA_002898075.1 bacterium BMS3Abin03 | reverse complement strand
GCTGCAAACCATATTTCATTTGAACTCAAATAAATAATTCCTCTAATATTTGAAAGCACAAATTCTCCTACAGATGGAATAGAATAGTATAGTTTTATTGGCTCCCAATTCTGTCCATTCCAATGCACAATACCGTAAGTATCCGTTTGTCCCAGAGAATCAAGCATAAAAATCTCACCAACAGCATAAATGTTGTTTGCATCTATCAAAGCTACATCGTATAGTATGCTGCTGTTACCTGTAAGTGGTTCTCCCAGTTCATAAGTTTGGTAGCTAAAATTGTGAGATGTTGTATCAAGTGTTGTGGCTTGCAGTATATTACTAGTGTCCAACTGCTCATTACCAGAAACCACAGCTATAAAACTATAAGTTTTGTTTGGGAGAAGTGAATCAATGTAAATAACTGTGTCTGCGTTGCTCAGGATAATATCCTGAGTTACGGAATTGTTCTGTTCTAAATTAACAGTTGCAGGCAGTTGTAAATTGTTTGTTGTCAGCTTTACCCACGCTTCAATGCTGGATGCATCTTCAAGTGTAAGCGTAAGTATTGGCTTCTCTTCCTGCGGCGGAGGCGGTTCTGTTGTGTTGCAGGAAACGAATAGAATTATAATAAATATATTTATTAGCTTATGCATTTTCTTTAAGTGTCTTTTGTTTATTAGTTTTATAGCATTATTATTTTGTTTGTTCTACGAGTAACGGTGTTGCAGAATCGCTACTCTTTTATTTTACCAGCGTACTTTCACCCATCATTTTTAGCTCCTTTCTTTTTTTTACCTGGTTCCTATTGTTATTACTGCTTTATAGCCTTGGCAGTACCATTGCCCTGGCGGTTTTATTTTATTGGCGGCATAGTTTTTTCTCCTTTAATTCTTTCTTATAATGGTGATTATTGCTGAGTCGCCAGCATATCCCGTGGCAGCGACTATTTTACCTTTCGAGTCTATTCTCCAAAATCTATTGTTTTGTTCAGTATAAATTTGGTACCAACTATATCCATTAAAATAATTTATCGTTGAACCGGGTAGTACAATACCGTAAATTTCATTAAGTTCTTCTCCTTTAATCCTATATGTAGTATTAGCTTCTAATTCATCAATTTTTTCCCAATAGTTATTCTTAAACAAGAAAACTCCGTTTCCCGCTGTATAGATTAATTTATCGGTTTTTGCCCAGATGGAAAGTAATATCATATCTTGATCTACACTTATCCTGGTTAATTCGTTTTGCTGATTAATCTTCAGCATTGCATTATCAGCTGCTAAGTATTTATAAAAACCATTGTTACCGTCCGGAACACCCCAAATATCCTGGATGTTCAAATCCGTCCCGCTTTCTATCTTTTGCCAACTTGTGCCGTTAAAGTGTGCAATGTTGCCGTTGTTGCCTACTATGTATAAATCACTGCTGCTTGTTCCCCAGATTTTATTAATTTGATGTGGACCCCAAACACTGGAAGGAATAGGAACCGGATTGTATTGATTACCATCCCAATGAATCACACCATTTCCACCAAACCAAATGTCATTTGTCCCAAAAGCAAATACAGTTTGTATCGGATTATAAAATGGCTGCCCTTGATAATAATAAGGAACTCGCTTTATTGTCCAATTATTTCCATCCCAAACTACAAGATTATATCGCGTGGGATCAGGGTTACCGAGAGAATCATTCATATAAATCTCACCAACTGCCCAGATGTTGTTCTCGTCTATTATCGCTACATCATACAGCGCACTGCTGCTGTTCTCGCCAAATGTCCACGTCTGCCAGGTAAAGTTGTGGCTGGTTGTGTCCATTGTTGTTACGTTCAACTCACTACTTTTGAATGTTTGATTGGATGAACGGATGAATGCTTGAAATGTGTAGGTTGTTTTGGGTAAAAGGGAATCTATGTAAACTACGGAGTCTTTGTTTTGCAGGATAATATCCTGCACTACGGTGTTGTTTTTCTTTAATGTAACGGTTGTTGGAAGTTGGAGGTTGGTTGTTGTTATTTTAATCCACGCTTCAATGCAGGATGTGTCTTCAACAGAAATAGTAATCTTGCCTTTATCCGCAGGTGGTTTCGCCGGCGGCTCTGTTGTGTTGCAGGAGAGAATAAGAACTATTAAACTGAAAAGTGATATTATCTTTTTCATAACGGCATTATATAAAATTTGTTGTACAGGAAATGTAAAATGAGAATAAAAGCTAAGTAGTAAAATTTATTTTTAAGCTTTAAGCAGGTATAGTTATTGGATGTATTAAAAAAAGTTAAAAAGTAGTTGTAAAATATTTTTAGCATAATTGCCCCCGTTGCCTACTTAGCACAAACAGTTATTTTCAAGTAATTCATAAATTGAATTATTGGATACAAAAAATAATTTTTTATCAATTTGCCCCGAATAATATTTTAGAATTAAATTTTGATAAAAACTTAAAGCGTTTTTAATACAGATACAAGAGAAAATTTTAATAAGCAATACTCAAAGAACAAACAAGCACCAATATCAAAATATCAATATTCAAACAGTAAGATTTTTCCTGTTTATCAATTGCCGTCACTTTCAAGTGACGGATTTTTTGTGATGCACAACAATTAAACGGCTTCAGCCACATTACGGTGCTTAATGGGGCCAAAGCCCTTTTTATTATAGATATACTTATAAGATCCGTTCGATAAATCGAACGGGAATTGATAGTTGTTGATACCAAACATTACCGTTTTGTTGTTTCATTAGAGACTATAGTATAGCGGGGAATTTTCGGAATAAAAAAAACAGAAACCAAAAGTTCTATTGTAACGACCATTCGATACAGACACGGCTCAACCCATGAGGGGTGGCTTGTCGGCTTCTTACTTCTGAATTCTGAAAGAGAACATTTCACCCCTCACGGGGTTTTTCTTTTCCCACTTTTAATCTTCTTCTACAAACATTCCACTCCTATCGGAGTTTGTTTTAAATTTTTAAATGAATGCTATTATTGAATGAATGTGATTAGAGATATGGAAAGTTTTATTGATTGAAAATTGGAACTTGAGATTTATCCCGATAAAAAACATCGGGACAGGTTTGAAATTTATTTTTTGTGATTTTGAAAGGACCTCTTTTCTTCTTATTAGATAGTCTCGTTAGAGACGACCTGTTTATAGCACGGCAGGGAACTGCCGTGATAATTATAAAGAACGAGTATTAAAGTTCCGTAGGAACGACCGGAAATGTTAGTTTTAGTTTTGCTTATTTTGTGAAGTGGCAGGACACTGTCCTGCCCTACGGTTTTTTATGAAGTGTTCTAATTTCCAAGGTTCAAAATACAAACAACAAATAAAATACAATGTTAAAAATCTCAATATTCATACAATAAATTTTGAAAATTGAAAATTTGGATTTGAGATTTATTTGTGTTTTGTTTTTTGAGATTTTGGATTTCTGAAAGAAGCGTCATTGTGAAATATTGCCGTACTTCCATTCATCAAATCTTCTTATATTTACATCCATTAAAATTATACTTTAACCCGAAACCCGAAATTAAAAGGTGATAATATGAAATACCTGTTAACGTTATTTTTTGCCGCCGTGCTTTTGTTTGCCGGATGCAGCAAGCAGGAAAAGCAGGAGAAAAATCAAGCAGAGGATATTAAAATGCTGAAAGAACAAATTGCAAAGTTTATCCCGACGGAGATTAAATACGATGCAAGCACTCTCGATGAAAGACAAAAAATTGTTATAGAAAAACTTTACCGCGCTTCAAAGATAATGGATGAGATTTTTCTCGACCAGGTGTATTCGAAAAATGAAGAAATTAAAAAAGAGCTTGTAGAAAAAGCAAAAACGGATGAAAAAGCAAAACTGCAGCTTGAGCTTTTTAATATTATGTTCGGTCCGTTCAACAGGTTAGAACACAATGCGCCTTTCATCGGAACGGAAAAGAAACCCCTGGGCGCCAACTTTTATCCCGAAGATATGACTAAAAAAGAGTTCGAGCAGTGGATAAAAGATCATCCCGGTGATGAAAAAGCATTTACTTCGATCGTTACAATAATAAGACGAAAAAACGGCGGATTGACCGCTATTCCTTACAGCGAATACTACAAAGATAAATTAACCGAAGCGGCAAAATATTTAAGAGAAGCTGCAGAATATGCCGACAATCCCTCTCTCAAAAAATATCTTCTTTCACGCGCCGATGCTTTTTTAAGCAACGATTACTACCAAAGCGATATGGATTGGATGGACTTAAAGGATAACGCGATTGAAATAACTATTGGACCGTACGAAGTTTATGAAGATGCGCTTTTCAATTATAAAGCATCGTTTGAGAGTTTCTTAACTATAAAAGATACCGATGCATCTAACAAGCTGAAAGTATTTGCCGGTTATTTAAAAGATATGGAGCAGCACCTTCCCATACCGGATAAATATAAAAACACCGGGCGCGGCACCGAGTCTCCTATAGTTGTTGTAAACGAAGTCTTTAGTGCCGGCGATACAAAAGCGGGAGTTCAAACGCTTGCCTTCAACCTGCCGAACGACGAAAGAGTGCGCAAAGTAAAAGGATCGAAGAAAGTGATGCTTAAAAATCTTAACGAAGCAAAATTTGAGAAACTGCTTAAACCGATTGCAGAAATAGTGCTCGATCCCGAACAATTAAAGTATGTTACATTCGACGGATTTTTTAATCACACATTAATGCACGAAATGTCTCACGGAATCGGTCCCGGGTATATAACCGTTAACGGCAGAAAAACCGAAGTTAAAAAAGAATTGATGGAAACCTATTCAACAATTGAAGAATGTAAAGCTGATATCCTCGGAATGTACAACAACATTTTTATGATCGACAAAGGCGTTTATCCAAAATCTTTCGCGAAGGAAACGTGGGTAACATTCCTTGCAGGCACGTTCCGCTCGGTTAGATTCGGAATTAACGAAGCGCACGGCGGCGGCAACGCAATCATCTATAACTTCCTTCTTGAAAAAGGCGGATATGAATATGATGAAGCAACACAGAAAGTAAAGGTAAATTTCGATAAGATTTATCCGGCGCTTAAAGAGCTTGCAAACAAAGTTTTGATGATAGAGGCAAAGGGAGATTACAAGGGTGCCAAAGATTTAATTGCAAAGTACGCAGTTAACTCTCCTTCGATGGAAATATTGAGAGAAAAACTTTCCGGTCTCCCCGTCGATATAAAACCTGTATTTGAGATTGAGAAGATGTATAAATGAAAGCCCCTCTCCAAACCTCTCCCCTAAGGGGAGAGGCTTTTTGTATTATATGTTGATAACATCGACACGTTAATATGAATAATCGGAATTTATCACATCTTTCCAATATGAGGGGAACTCTCTAATCTCTTTTAAAAAGATCTGCCAGATTTTATCTGCAAAGACAAGGAGAGACTTATTGTCAATAAATCGTTTTATTGATTATGTTGGACAGAATATTAATAGTAAGTGCTTATCATTAATAATCCCTTCTCTTTTTAAGAGAAGGGTAGGGTTGAGTTCCAATGTTACCGATAGTTATTTAAAAAAATCATATCAAACGAAACAAATGCACGTTATGAAATTTTTTTCGGATAGCAGTGGAATTTATATCTATTTATATTCTATTATTTCCCTAAATTTGCAACTCTTTATTTCAATCATAATTAAAGAAACTCTTGGAAGAAGAAAATATATCCGGGCAGAATAATTATCCCGATGACGTACACATAGTTAAAAAAGACGGACGTGAATTCATTATTGTCGGTACTGCGCACATCTCCCGCCAATCCGCAGACCTTGTAAAAGAAGTGATCGAAAAAGAAAAGCCGGATATTGTTTGCGTTGAATTAGATGAAAAAAGATACGAAGCACTTTCTGAAAAGAACCGCTGGGAAAATCTTGATCTTAAAACCATCATACGCGAAAAGCAGTTAAGCACACTTATTATAAACATTGTACTTGCATCGTATCAAAAAAAGCTTGGTGAAAAACTCGGCGTTACACCGGGCACAGAGCTTTTGCAGGCAACCCGGACGGCTAAAGAGCTGAACCTGCCGATAGAATTATGCGACAGGGAAGCAAGGATAACCCTGCGCCGCGCATGGCACTCGATGAGCTTCTGGCAGAAATTTAAATTTTTAACAAGCGGTCTTGCCGGACTTTTTGAAAAACAGGAACTATCCGAAGAAAAGTTAGCCGAGTTAAGAAGCAAAGATGTTTTATCAGAAATGATGGAAGAATTGGGCAAAGCAATGCCCGTACTTAAAAGTGTTTTAATAGATGAACGGGATAGTTATCTTGCCGAAAAAATGAGCCGGGCAAAGGGAAATAAAATTGTTTCGATTGTGGGGGCGGGTCATGTAAACGGAATTGTTGCGCATCTTGAAAATGATAACGAAAAAGTTGATCTAAGTGAAATCGAAAAAATTCCGCCGCCTTCGCATGCTGCTAAAATAATAGGTTGGGGAATACCGGTTATAATTTTAGCATCGATCGCCTACATAGGATATAATAAAGGTTTATCTGAAGCCGGAGGCAATGCACTTTACTGGGTTTTGGCTAACGGTATACCCAGCGCAATAGGTGCTATTATTGCTCTCGCTCATCCCGTTACTATATTGTCTTCGTTTCTTGCAGCGCCGTTTACAAGTCTTACACCCGTTATAGGCGCAGGT
>BDSV01000071.1 GCA_002898075.1 bacterium BMS3Abin03 | reverse complement strand
AAATTTTTCTCAAGCTTGATATTTCCGGTGCTCTAACGTGGGGTTTCTTTTCCGTAATCCTAACAGTGTTCGTGCTCGATTTTGTTGATACTATGGGAACATTGCTCGGATTGTCATACAGGGCAAACCTGCTTGATGAAAAAGGTGAGCTTCCCGAAATTGAAAAACCGATGTTATGTGATGCACTCTCCACAGTAGTTGGAGCGTTGTTAGGTACAACAACAAGCGGTGTATTTATAGAATCCGCAACTGGAATAGAAGCAGGGGGCAGAACAGGATTTACGGCAATTGTAACTGCTTTGTTATTCTTAACCGCATTGTTTTTTTCACCGTTGTTCTCTGCTGTGCCTCCCGCAGCGTATGGACCTCCGTTAATTATTGTGGGGATGTTGATGATGTCGCCCATTAAAAATCTTAATTTTGATGATCTAACGGATGTTATTCCTGTATTTATAATGATCGCACTGATGAGCTTTACTTTTAATCTGGGTATTGGATTAACTGCAGGATTTTTAACTTATATTATTGTTAAAGGGCTTTCAGGTAGAATGAATGAAATAAGCACGGGGATGTGGATACTCGGAGGATTCTCTTTATTGTTTTTTATTTTCTATCCTTACTGATCCTTTCTTAAGGAAGATATAAGGAATAATTAATGATACCATTTTAAATATTTAATAAACTCCCACTTTTCCGATAAACCGTATGTGTTTCAACCCAAGAGAACTGTCTTTATAACCGATGTTAAAAGAAAAATTATTATTGAATTGTGCTGACTAAAAAGTAAATATTTTTTTGAATTGTAAAACATAAAATGTCCAAAGACAAATAACCACGGATGTAACCAGTAGTTATTTATCAACGTTTACCTTTTTCTTAAACCGCTTTGCGGTTTTTGTTATATCATCATCTTTTTTTTCAACGGGTTTCACCCGTAGTTATTTATGTTTAACAGCTTCGCTGTTTCGTTCTACGAGAATAATTTGTCTTAATTACATACCGGGTGACCACAAAGTGGTCTAACTTAAATAACCATGAATGCAATTCGTGGGTTATGAAATGCTCTCTACTATTGAAACACATCTACCCCGAAGGGGTTGAAGATAGACTCAAACCTTGTAAAAGTCACTTTGTCGTTTTTCAATGTTTACTTTCTTCTTAAACCGCTTTGCGGTTTTTGTTATATCACCATCTTTTTTTCAACGGGTTTCACCCGTAGTTATTTATGTTTAACAGCTTCGCTGTTTCGTTCTACGAGGATAATTTATCATAATTACATACCGGGTGACCACGAAGTGGTCTAACTTAAATAACCACGAATGCAATTCGTGGGATTTCGTAAGACGGAAACAATAAAAATCATCATACAACCCCGAAGGGGTTGAAGACAAATTTATTTAATATCAAAACAAATATTTCTCATCGAATTCAATATCAAATTCCTTCAATAACTTTTTGTATTCATCTACAAATGTTACTTTTTTATGATGCTCCTTTTGACGAATGATATATTTAATCAATCGTTCTTTAGCATCGATTGAATAAGTAAATGCGCCATAGCCAATTTGCCATCCTTTAAATTCCGGAAATAATTTTTCTTCCTTTATTATTAAAGAAGATGATACTTTAATGTCTTTTACAAAATCTGCAAGTGCAACAGATGGATGTAAGCTTGACAATATATGAATATGGTCTTCTATACCATTAATCCTGTATAAATGTGAATTATGATTATTTATTACACCCCAAACATATTTAAATAGCTTCGGACGATTTTCTTCAAGTAAAACACTTTTTCTATTTTTTGTGGAAAAAATAATTTGATATAGTATTTGTGTATAGGTTGACATAAAACCTCCATTAAAATATTTGATTCAAAATACAAATAATTTTGGATAATTTTCTTAAACCGCTTTGCGGTTTCGGTTATATCACCATCTTTTTTTCAACGGGTTTCACCTGTTGTTATTTAAGTTGAACAGCTTCGCTGTTTCGTTCTACGAGAATAATTTGTCTTAATTACATACCGGGTGACCACGGAGTGGTCTAAGTTAAATAACCACGAATGTAATTCGTGGGTTGTGAAATGCTCTCTACTATTGAAACACATCTACCCCGAAGGGGTTGAAGATAGATTCACACCATACAAAAGTCATTTTGTTGTTTTTCAATGTTTACTTCCTTCTTAAACCGCTTTGCGGTTTCGATTATATCACTATCCTTTTTTGGGACTGTCTAAAAAGTAAACTTTTATATCATTCTGAGGAGCGAAGCGACGAAGAATCTTTAATCCCAGTTAAAAATGAGACTCTTCACTTCGTTCGGAGTGACAAAACTCTACTTTTTAGACAACCCCTTAGCAGTAGTATTTCACTAACACTTAAATTCAAAGTTTGTTGCAGATCTAATATTTGTCACACTGGTCCCTGACTCGTCAGGGTGATGTATCTCAATTTTAATATGTATGAGATTCTTCATCCCGAGTTGCCTCCTGCAAGTGGGACGGGATTCAGAATTGCGGCGTAATGTAATGAAACCGAATCAGACTTGTGTAACACAAACTTAAAAGTCGGAGCAATTCATCTATGCAATAAACCGGGAGGAATGATACTCAATAATACTGGCTTTTAGAGTTAACTCATTAATAGAAAATTATTTTCAATAATTGCTCTCGATATCCTCTTCAATAGTCGGTACCGAAAATTTATCCACAATATCATTTTTTTCAATAACAACAGCAGACAGCTTGTTTCCGCTATACGCCGATGTGTCTATATAGAGGGCATTACTCTTTTTATGAAAATAAATTTCCTTGTAGCGGGTGTGCCCTACAATTTGCAGCTTTCCGAGGTTTATTAATACATCGCGTGACCAGATTACACCATGCATACTGTTTAATTCATCAATTAAAAAACTATTTAACTTTGCCGGTTCATCTAATATATTTTTATTAATCTTCGGATAATAAAAACTTGAAATGCCTGCGTGCGAAATGAAACAATCTTCAAGGTCTATGAACAGGGGTGCATTTTTAATGATCACCATGTGCTCTCTTATCTTGCCAAGCTTATGTTCGTACGATCGCATCGTTGCATCGCTGCCGTTATAAATCCATGCCTTTCCGATTGGATGTGTCGGGTAATTCATAAAATAGTAAAACATCAAATCGTGGTTACCGGCAGTAAATCTAATATTATTTTGTTTGATGAAATCTACAACTTCAGAACTGAATCTTCCTCTGTCCACAAGGTCACCCACAGAAAAGATTTCTATATCGGGGTATTTTGCTTTCACTTCCCCATAGAGTGATTTCAGTGTATGAAAACAACCGTGTATGTCCCCGATAACAGCAACCATTATACTTAAATGTTATAGGTTTTTTCGGCAAATTCAGTAAGCCGATCTCTGAACGTAGGGTGAGCAATATTAATTAATTCTCTTGCCCTTTCCTGAATACTCTTACCGAATAAATGAGCAATTCCGTACTCAGTTACAACGTAATGTACATCCCCCCTGGAAGTAACAACCCCGGCACCGTCTCTCAGTTTTGGAACGATCCTAGAAATAGAACCATCCTTTGTTAAAGAAGGCAAGGCAATAATCGGTTTCCCGTCTTCGGAATGAGCCGCACCGCGTAAAAAATCTACCTGTCCGCCTATCCCGCTGTATAATCTTGTTCCCATCGAATCGGAACAAACCTGCCCGGTTAAATCAATTTCGATAGCGGAATTTATCGCAACCATTTTTTTGTTCTTTGCAATTATAAAAGGATCGTTTACATATTCCTGCGGATGGAATTCGATAACGGGATTGTTGTTTATAAAATTATAAACTCTTTTAGTGCCTATAACAAAGCCGGCAATAATTTTTCCGGGGTGAAGAGTTTTCTGCTCACCGTTAATAATTCCATCTTCAACCAGATTAATAATTCCGTCGGAAAACATTTCGGTATGTATGCCTAAGTCTTTCTTTTCTGAAAGATACTTCATCACCGCATCGGGGATGGCACCGATACCCATCTGTAAAGTCGAACCGTCCTCGATCAAACCGGCTATGTTCATCCCGATATTATCATAAATTTCAAGCAGCTCTTTACTTGCATTGGGATCGACCTGAGGCAGTTCTTGTATAGGTGCATCGTGTTCAACGATGTAATCTATTTTATTAATGTGAATAAAGCTGTCGCCGAGAGTTCTCGGCATCTCCCTGTTTACCTGCGCAATAATTATATCTGCATTTTCCGCAGGTGTTTTAATTGTACCGACATCCACGCCGTAACTACAAAAGCCATGTTCATCGGGCGGTGAAAGATGAAGCAAAGCAACATTTGTTTTAATTATTTTCTTTTTAAATAAAAACGCCACTTCGGAGAGGAAAATGGGAATGAACTCGGCGCGCCCTTCATTTACCGCATCTCTTGTATTTGCACCGATAAAAAATGCCTTATGTTTGAAATGCTTTTCCATTCCGGCTTTCACATAGGGCAATTCACCTACGATTAGAATATGATAGATTGTAACATTTTCCAATTCATCTTTCCGGTCAACCATTGCTTCAATTAATCTCATCGGCGCTGCACAGCCCGGTTGAACAACTACATTATCACCAGAGCTAACATTTTTTAATGCATTTTCGGCGCTTACAACTTTCCTGTTGTAAATAGTTAGTATGTTAGCCGGCAGGTTGTTCAATTTTAAATCTTCTGTTGTATTCATTTTTTACTTAATAAAAAAGATAATTCAGTTTGTTGAAAATATTCTCAACGGTCTGCACTCTAAGTTAAACGTATCGGCAACAATATTATTTGTACAGTAGCCGTTATAAGTACAGACACCTTTCGCAAGCCCTTCATCGCCCAGTAAAGCATTCCCTATCCCGTTATCTGCAATATTCATGATATAACCGATCGATGCATTATTCAAACCGTAACTTGCAGTTCTTGAAACAAGGGCAGGCATATTGGGAACGCAATAATGTATAACATCGTAAACTTTATAAACAGGATCGGAGATGGTTGTAATCCTGCTGGTTTCAACGCACCCGCCCTGGTCGATTGAAACATCAACAATCACCGAACCTTTTTTCATTTTCTTAACCATTTCTTCGCTCACTATATGCGGTGCTTTTTCTCCTTTTATCAGTACAGCGCCAATCAATACATCTGCAAAAGAAACTCCACGTGAAATAGTGTATGGATTAGCCATAACAGTTGTTACCTGTTTATGAAAAATTGTTTCGATGTTTCTCAACCTGTTTAAATCTTTATCGATAACTACCACTTGTGCGCCTCTGCCGAGAGCGGCTCTTGCAGCAGTAACACCAACTACACCGGCACCTATAATAACCACAGCAGCAGGAGCCACACCGGTAATACCGCCTAAAAGAATTCCACGCCCATTATTAATATGGCTTTCAAGATATTGTTCAGCTACCTGAATTGCCAGTTGTCCCGCTATTTCGCTCATCGAATGCAAAATGGGCAGCCGGGAATTCTCCTCGATTAACTCCAAACCTATTGCGGTTATTTTTCTCTTTAAAAGATTATCAACCACATTTTTCCTGCCGATAGCGAGGTGTAAAAAAGAGAATAGGATTTGATCTTCCTGCAGCATCTCTGCCTCTTGATCGGTTAGGGTGGCAACTTTAACTACCAACTCGGCTCTTTTGAACGCTTCTTCAGCGCTATAAACAATCTGCGCACCGGTAGCAGCATATTCATCGTCTGTAAAGTGGCTTGCTTCACCCGCACCGCTCTGAATGTAAACCGTATTACCGGCACGAACGAGCGAATCAACCCCTGCAGGCGCAAGCGCAACTCGTTTCTCTTCCCAAAGAATTTCTTTAGGTATTCCGATTCTCATTTTACCTTTTTCTTTTTGATTTTAAAACTACAGATTAGAAAAATCATATTCAATAAGCGACCGGGTATCAAACAGGTGTTAACGGTCGTTTCCCCTGCAATACTCTTATAACATTCTTTGCCGCTAATTCCGCCATTCCGTTTCTTGCCTCTACGGTAGCGCTTCCGAGATGAGGTAAAACAACTACATTCTGTAATTTAAGCAGGGCTGGATTTACATACGGTTCGTTTTCGAATACGTCGAGACCTGCTGCTCTTACTTTTCCCGTCTTTAATAGCTCTATCAGATATTGCTCTTCAATTATTTCCCCTCTCGCGGTATTTATAATAATTGAATTCTTCTTAAGCAATTGAAGTTTCTGTTTATTCAGGAGATGATATGTATGTTCATTTAAAGGTAAATGTACGGATAAGATATCAGAATGTCTTAACAGGAAATTGAGATCGACTTTTTTAGCCCCGGTTTGTTCTTCCAAAGATAAATTTTTATTCAATGAACGATAAATTATTTTCGTGCCGAATGCTTTGGCTCTTAGCGCCACTGCCGTTCCTATTCTACCGGCTCCTAAAATGCCGAACATTTTATTCCTCAGCTCCATACCGAGCAATAGTTTCGGTTTCCAGCTTTTGTATTTCCCATCCTTTAAATATTTCTCGCCTTCGCTAATTCTTCGTGCACATGCAAGAACAAGCGCCATTGTTAAATCGGCTGTAGATTCGGTAAGAACATCCGGAGTATTTGTTACGATTATGTTTTTACTTTTTGCGTAATCTACATCGATATTGTTATAACCAACAGCAAAGTTTGAAATGATCCTGCAATTCTTCATCGTATCGATAACTTCTCTGTCAATTCTCTCGGTAAGTAAGCAAATCAACCCATCACATTCTTTAACATTTATCAGCAGTTGTCTGCGGGAAACGGGTGAGTCCTTTTTATGCCATTCAAAATTAATTTTAGCTTTCTTAAAAAGCTCAAACCCGATATCAGGAATTTCTCTTGTTACAAATACTTTCATCTATTTATAATTTTAATTTCTGCCTGGAAAGATTAGTCTTAATAATTGTTGAACACCGTTAAATATCTATTCATCATAATATGAGTATGTATGGTTGTATATCTTTTACAAATTGGTTTTCGGATTTTGATTTTATTATAAATTCACTTTTATCATCTCTTCCCGCAAAAGTCGGGACAGGTAAAAAGAGATGAGTTTATTGTAAAATCCGAAAACCAATTAAAATAGTGTATATGTTTTTATGTAACATAGTTTAAAATTTTATCTGTAATCATTATCAATCATTTATCCATTCATTCAATCATACATTTATACTTATTGTAATTTTACAAAAATAATTATTTTCGTATATGTTGAAAATTTACAGATAATTCCAAAACAATTAATCAGGTTCCAAATAAAAGTTTTACAATAAATAATGCACCGAGAATTCCAGCAACATCTGCAAGTAATCCTGCAACTAAAGCATGTCTTGTTCTCCTTATGTTCACCGCACCGAAATAAACAGCCAGCACATAAAAAGTTGTTTCGGTACTACCGAAAAATGTTGAAACAAGAACGCCTATAAAGGAATCGGCGCCGTATACAGATATAATTTCTGCCATCACACCAAGCGAACCGCTTCCGGATAGGGGTCTGATTAATGCCATTGGCAACGCTTCCGGCGGCATACCCACAGCATCGGTAAAGATCCTTACAACGGGAATAAATAAATTATCCAAAGCACCGCCGGCTCTGAAAATACCGATTGCCACTAACATTGCAACGAGATAAGGAATAATTCTTACGGCAATGTTAAAACCTTCTTTCGCACCTTCAATAAACTGATCGTAAACATTTACCTTTTTAAATGCGCCGTAACCGATAAATATTGCAATCAGAAACGGGATGGCAATAGTTGAAAGAATCTTCATTATTGTTTTTAACATGTTGGGTCCGATGAAGGTGAACAAAGAACCGATAATGCTTAGTAATCCCGTTATGGTTGCAATTAAAAAGAATGCAGCCAACGCAATTATAAAAACCGTTAGTTTCCAGTTTTCCTGCCACCAGTTTTTCCACTCCCCTTTTCTAACCGGGAATTTTTGAAAAAGTTTTGCTGCGACAATTCCGGTGATGGTAGCGCAGGTTGCACCGAAAATTGATGGACCGATAATGATTGCAGGATCGGAACTGCCTGCCGCTGCTCTAACAGCGATTGCAGTTGCGGGAATTAAGGTTAAACCCGCTGTATTAATTGCAAGGAACGTAACCATTGCATTGGTTGCAGTTCCTTTGTTCGGGTTAAGCTTATCAAGCTCTTCCATTGCCTTAAGCCCGAACGGTGTTGCCGCATTACCAAGCCCGAGCATATTCGCCGATATATTCATTAGCATTGCGCCAACGGCAGGATGATCGGGCGGAACATCCGGAAAGAGTTTTTTTGTTACGGGTTTTATTACGTTCGCTAATTTATTTATCAACCCTGCATCTTCAGCTACTTTCATAACGCCTAACCATAGTGCCATAATACCGATAAGACCCAGGGCAATTTTTACGGCTACCCCGGCAATGTTTATTGTTTCGTTTGTAACATCTTTCAACTTAACAAAAGTAATTTCTTCAAGGATTACAGTGGCTTTTATTGTTTCCGGATTTAGAGTTTGGAAGGAAGTTAACTTTGCTGTTATTTTATCTTTATCGCCTGAGGTTTCAGCCATCGTTTTCCAGAGAGCCGGTGTATTATCCGTAACCGAAAATAAAAGTGTCGCAGTACCCTCTTTATGGTTGATGCTTAAAATAACCGGGAGTGAAAATGCCGAGCGTATCGAATCATGGTAAGCTTTGTTATAAATTTTTGCATCTATTACCGCACTTCCCCGGTACGATCCTGAAGAATCAGGGGCAAAATTTGAAGCAAATTTAATATCTATTGTAATCGGCTCGTTGTTGTGATATTTATTCGTGGAAATATCAGACAGATCAACATATAAAGCTGAGGCAATCCCGAGGATTATTAAAGAGAGCCAAACATAATTAAGCAATAAAGAACTCCTTGTTTTTTATTTCAACAAATGTTTTGTTTGGCAAGTTAATATTTCAATAGCTTAATTTTTATTTATGAACCGATCTCTTCCGTTGCAAATAATTCTTCCGAGTCAATAAACAGAAGCTTACCAAGCGATTTCGGTTTACTATCGGTTTCAATTAAACGACCGGAATATTTTTGTATGAAACTTTGCTTTATCGTGTTTTTAAGTTTTTTCTCTTCAACCTTTTTTATTATTCCATTTACCGAAACATAAAAAAGATTGTAAACTGTATTTTTATCGTCTGCAGCTTTTCCCTTTCTGCCTACATCTTTAATCGCTGTAAATTTTGCAGTAGATCCGAATTTGATGTTCCTATATTGCTCTTTATTCTGGAGGAAAACAAAAATATTTTTATTATGATATACAAAATTCGCAGCTATCTGCTCAAAGTTTTCCTCGAACGGGATGGCTAAAACACCAGTAGAAATTGAATTTAATTCCTTTTCAATTATTTCAAGATCCCTAATAATTTTAACTTTAATCTGCATTACAACCAATATTTATTTGTCGATACAATATGTTTTATCCGGTGAAAAATTACAACCGGTACAATGAGAATAATTCTTTGGGAAATTCTCTTCTAAAATATTAAAAATTATTCCGGATATTTGTTTGTGCAACGATTCCAAATCATCACGGTTAAATATTCTTATAAATGGTTTGTCGGGAAAGTTCAAAAATATTATTCTCACCTCAAATTGTTCGAAACTTGTGAATAATTTACTTACAATATATACATAAAATTTTAATTGAGTAAAATAATATTCTGCCTTGCTTTCAAGCTCATTTTCTTCAACATCATCCGTTTTATAATCAATTATTATTACCCTGTTTCGTTCAAAAATAACCTTATCGATTATCCCGTACAAGTAATGATTCTTTTCCTTCACGTAAACTTCAAATTCATTTCTATAATTCGAATAACTTTTCAGGTTTTTAAATTGCTTCGATGCATATAACTTATTCATCGATTCAATAACATTATCTATAAATTTGTCTAGCTGTTTTTTACCGATAAACTTTTTTTGATAATTAGATATCAATCCCGCATGTATAAAATCAGTTAAATTATCAGAGGGAATTTCCTCCTGTAATATTCTATGAATTAGCTGTCCTTTAAAAGCCGAAGGAACGTCGGCTATATCAATATCCATTTTGTCTTCATCATCCAGAGATTCCTTTTTATGCCACTTTATTATGTTTTTTTTATTCTTCCAATGTTTATAATCGGAAAAGAGCGAAGAATATCCGGATACATAAATCAGTTTATATTTAAACGGACACTGACTATATGCAGCTACTTTCGTTGCTGAAATTATTTCGCCTTCCGGTTTGTCTTCAAGTTCGCTTAACTCAAGCTTTTTCTCCATTACCGATGGCTCGATCGTTTCTGCTATGTTGTTCACCGCAATATTTTTGAGAACAGGAATCGTTAAATCTATTTTTCGGGTAACATTTTCAAACCTATTATTATCTTTTACAAGAAAAGTCAGCTCATCCTCAATATTTATTTCTTCTTCAAAGTTCCGAAGCTGTAAGCCTCCTAATAACAATCCTATAAAGGAGGACGGGTCAAACGGTTTATTGCCGTTTGCCGTTGCAGATAAGAACAAATAATTTTCCGCTCTTGTAATCCCAACGTAAAATAATCGTTTTACTTCTGCAAGGGTTTTCTTTTTTTCGATAAAATTATAAAGTGTTACAACCGGCGCAGATTTATATTCGTTAAAATAATTTCCTTTCTCCGGGACTTTAGTTAGTAATCCAAATATTTTATCAATATTTAATGATTTCGATTTTACACTGTCAAAACGTGCGGTTTCATCACATTTAAAAAGAAATACTACGGAAAATTCCAATCCCTTTGCCTGATGCAAAGTTAAAATATTAACTGCGTTTGTCCGGCCTGGTAACTCTGCCTGAGATTCATCGTCGCGGTTTGTGATGGCATCTTTGAGGAAATTAACATAATCGTACAGCGTCCTGAATCCCTGACTTGTAAAATTATTAGTAAGCTTCAGCATTTTTTCAATGTTTGCTAATTCCTGTTCCCCGTCGGGTCTCGAAGCTTGCACAGCCACAAATTCAGTTTCACTCAAAATCTTACGAAGCAAAAGTGTTATATCGTATTCACCCGCCAGGTCGATATTTTCGTTCAACTGTTCAACTGCATATTTAAGTCGTTCATCAGCAGCAGATGCCAGCTTTAAATTTTCCCAAAATGAATTACACCGCTGCAAAGATATTTCAAATATTTGCAGATCGCTTAATGAATAAAATGGCGCTCTCAGCAGCCCGACAAGCGCAGCATCGTTTTCAGGATCCAATAGAAAAGAAAAGTAATTATAAATATCATAAATCGATTGTCTTTGATAAAATCCTTTGCCGCCTAATATTGAATATGGAATATTTAATTTTGTGAATTCTTTTTCAAGATCGTTAAAGGCACTTCTTTTTCTTACAAGCACTGCAATATCTTTCCAGGTAAAATCACCAGCACTGCCGTTTATTAAGCTGAATATTTGTTTCGATACCAATTCTGCTTCTGTAATATCTTCACCTTTTTCAGCTAAAAGAATGGTTACTCCCCCTTTTTGCTTTTCATCTTTCGCACAGATTAGATCAGAGTGAGAAACTTCGTTATATAATTCTGATGGATGGGCGAATAATCTTTTAAAGATCAGATTAGTAAAAAGAGAGATCGCTGGAGACATCCTGAAGCTGTCCGGTAATGTAAGAAGATAATCGTCTCCGCTTTTAAGTTTTATATCCGTATTGGTTTTTTTGAAAACTTCCAGTTCGGCATCTCTGAACCTGTAAATACTTTGTTTTTCATCACCGACAATAAACAGGTTTCCTTTATTCAAATAATCTAAAATCGGCAGAAAGATTTGGTACTGCAGCTCGTTCGTATCCTGGTATTCATCAACCATCAGATAATTAAATTTTTCCGAAAGACGTTGTTGAACATTCTCGAGTTCTAAAACCTGCTTTGTCTTTATCAGTATATCTTCATAATCGAGGTAACCGGATTCCTTTTTTTTCTGTGCATATAAATTCATTGTATCGTTAAACAAATTTATAAGCAATTTGCCAATGCGTGCTAATTGTAATTCAATTTCTTTATAGTTATCACCACACTCAATCGTACAATAATTTTTTAATGAAATTTCAACGTCGATAACTGCATCCTGCAAACCGTCCCGTCTGCCCGAAGGAAGATAACCCTGCTTTTTTATTCCACCCGATTTGGTAAATAGTTCATTTTTAATTGTATGCAGTATTTGTATGAAATCACATTCGCTTTCTGTTTCTTCTATGCGCTTTATCAATCGTGAAATCCTAACAGCAATTTCATTCCCCTGATCATTATCAAGCACAATGTTATTTATTCGTTTTAAATTTTCAATAAAATATAAATGGCGTGCTTTCAAAACTTTTTTTAGATACTCCTTAAAAATCTCATCGAAGCGAACTGCAATTTCATCGATACTTTTTTTATACAGGTCTTCCGCTAAGCTAATGACAACTTTTCTATGTAGAATCAGCTTACGAAGTTCTGCAACAAACCTGTTTTTAGCTGAAAATAATCTTATTAACGATTTAATATCGTCATCGTCTTCTTTTTCAAGTTTAACTTTTACTAATTCTTCGATTGAAAGCTCGAGTAATTCACGGGCTGTTATCTCATCTATCGGTGTAAAATTTGCATCGAGCTCGGCTTCGACCGGAAATTCTTTTAAAATATTTAAACAGAAGGAGTGAATGGTAGAAACGTTTGCCGAAACTAATTGTCTTCGTAAACTTTCAAGTTTCTTTCGTAAGTGTATATCATCGGAATTACGGAATTGCATTTCGATTTCATCTGCGATCCGTTTGTAAAGTTCGCCTGCTGCTTTATCCGTAAAAGTTATAGCGGCAATTTTATTTAAAGGAACCCCACCTTCAACCGCTATTTGCAAATAGCGTTTGGCTAATACAAATGTTTTCCCCGAACCCGCATTTGCACTTAAAGAAATTGAGTGCTCAAAATCCAATGCTCTTGCCTGATGAGGAGTAAGTTCATTCATAATAATTCTTCTTTAAGAAATTTCGCCGGGCCGATATTTTGGAATCAGAATTTCAAATGTAGTTCCTGATGGACCGGTGCTGAGCAAACGAATATGCCCGTCGATTCCTTCCAAAAATCGTTTGGCAAGTTTTAAACCCAAACCCATACCTTTTTCTTTTGTCGTAAAATTCATTTCAAAAATCTTATTCTTATACTCACCCTTAATTCCCTTGCCGTTATCAACCACCGTTAGTGAATAATCATCTCCCTTTGCCGTTAGTCTTATCGATATATCGGTAGCATTTGCCTGGATTGAATTCCTGATCAGATTAATTATCATTCGTCTAACTTGTGAAGTATCTGCTTCAATTACAGCAGTTTCCTCTTCACTATCAAAATCAATCTTAACTTTTTCATCAACAAAAAGATTTATGGTTTCTTTCAGGATTGGGACAGCATCAAATACTTCAAGCTTTATGCTCGGCATCTTTGCAAAACTTGAAAACTCGGAAGCGATCTGGCTTAAGTTATCAATCTGGGTTAGAGTGGTTGTGGTAACTTTATCAAATATGGCGTCAAAGTCTTTCCTTTTTTCTTTGTACGAGGCAACAAGCTGTTGTATGGCAAGTTTTATAGGAGTTAATGGATTCTTAATCTCATGCGCAACCTGTTTTGCCATCTCTTTCCAGGCGGCTTCTCTTTCAAGCTCCGCAAGTTCCACCTGGTTTTTTTGCAGCTCGTTAGTCATTAAATTAAAACCATCGAAGAGGTCTTTCATCTCGCCTTTTTCTTTATTATCCAGCTTAACATTCAAATCACCCTGGGCAACTGCTTCCGTAGCTTTTGTTAATCTTCTTATCGGTGCAGATATCTGGCTGGCTAAAAGCATACTAACTATAATTATTAGAATTACCGCGAATGAATAAACGCCGAAAAGGATAACATCAATATCGGCGGTGGATAGCGCTGGTTTTATTTTATTGAATGCATCATTAACACCAATAATAAGCGGGGTTCTGTTTATTTTAACTTTCCTGTAATAAGCATCGTAACTGAACCTGTCAATTTTTTCTTTCGATAAATATTCCCGGTAACTAAGATAATTAAGCTTGTAATGCGCTTGTGAATTTAACTTATTACTGAACAACCCGGTGTTATAAATATTTTCTCTCGAACTATAAATCAAGCTTGAGTTTTTATAAACCACGAAAGAAATATCCAATTCCTTACCTGCATTTTTGAATGCGGGTATCAAGTCGCGGTCGCTGCGTTTTTCCAATTGAGCTTTAACATGTTTTTCCAGATAATCCGACCTGCGACTAAGTTCTGCAAATATTGCTTTTTCACTTTTTTCAGATATAACCTGCCTGTTATAAATTGCAAGTATTGCAATTGGAATAATAGAAACAAGGAGAAGCGCAAGCAATAATCTTGAACGGAATGTATATTGAATCTTTAACAGTTTGGTTAAAAGCATTACAAAGAAGAGAATAATTATGATTATACTATGAATCAGAAAGATTTTAAAGAAGTTAAACAGGTTCCACGTTATTTCTTTCTCTTTGGCAGCAACAGTTATTAGTCTCTTTTGTTCATTGCTTATTACTTTAATTACGTATGCAATATAGTCTTCATTATAAATTCTAAAACTGATCCACGCTTCATTAAACTTCGATAATTTAGCATTAAATATATCAAACATTTGCTCCCGTGAAGGATAAATATCACCGAAGACCTGTGAGACTTTCCCGTTTTTAAATTCGAATATTTTCAGGAGTGAAATGTCTATAACCGATCCAAGCAAAGTTTTGTTCGATTCTAAAAAGGCCGGAAAATTTCTTGATCCGATGTTCTGAATATTGAATTCCGCTACAGCGACGACATACCCTGCAACCATTTCCTTTTTAAGAACCGGTACCATCCCGAAATAAAGCTCTGCTTCTCCATTGTCACTTTTCACATGAGAGAATATTTGTTGTCTTTTATTCTTAAGCGAATCCAATGTTTCAGATATGTTTAACTCCCTGTCAATTCCCACGGAAAATTTCCCCAACATTTTCAATTCGGGATCATAAAGAATTATCGCCGAATTTATTGCCTCTCTTTGCATCGGGCTTTCCGCCCATACTCTAAAAGCTTCTGCATCGTAATTAACATTCGTTCTGTAAAAATTATTAATCACTTCTTCATCTTTAAGTGAATTCCTAAGTGTTTCGTTAATCATGTAATTTAAAAGGTTTTCATTTGCCCTTATGATTTCAAAAGCTACAGTTTTTAATGACTGCCGCTCTAATGACAGGTTAAAATAATTCATCATTGTTGCAGTGATAAGAGAAGCAATAACCGTTACATAAATAATAATTTGTACGAGATTTCCGGTTTTGAAATATGCAACATAAGCCAATAAAAAGATCAACAGAATGAACAGGATTACCATAAGCTGACTAATCAATGGTTCGGGCTGGTATTCGAAAAACACATATCCACCTGCGCAGACAAGTAGAAAAAGAATAATTGCTTTTAGACCCGAGTTTTGTTTTTTATCTAATAACTTCACGAACTTTCCGATAAGCAGAATGAGACCTGTCATCACCATAATGATTGCTGAACCCAGCATTAAAACATTAAGATTCATAAAAAGTATGTTCATATCCGGTATCGGAGTAGGATCCCTAAAATATCGAATTGAAGAATCAAATATCACACTTTTAACAGACGCACTTAAACCCCGTAGCAAATAATATAATATAACGGCTAATACCGGAACGGTGAGAATTTTAAGTATCAGCAATCGCTTCGTAATTCTGTAAAGAACATAATCGTAGATATACTTTAATAGCTGAATGGCGATAATCAATATAAAAAGATTTGTTACAAAAAATTCCGCCGGAGATTTTACTAATCCCCATGCAAAAGTTGAAGAAAAGTAAGCCGGATCGACCATAGAACCGCTTAAAAACATGGAGGGAAATCCAACAAAAAAGAATAATAGCCGGATCAACGAAAGAGAAATTACCAGTATAATCCACCTGACAAAACGGTTTTTGATACTCAGGAAATCTTTACGGAAACCGAGAATGATAAAAAGACATGCAAGTACAACTAACACCCCCTGTATTTTGGCTGATGTCTCTTTTATATTCGCAACCGAAATATTTAAAGACGGCTTGAAAACATTTACCTGTCCGATTTTCGTTCTCTTATAATTTATCAGATTAAACGAAAATACTCTGCCGTCTTTCACCGGCGCGGTAAACGGATTATAGTCAATTGTGCATTGCGTAAAAAACTTTTCTGAAATCTCTTTCGAATAGCTTACTTCAGTATAATACTTGTTTTGTAAATGGTATCCTTTTTCAATTAACTTACTCACGAGAACATAAAAAACATCATTCTGTACATTTACCGTATCGATAATAGTAAGATAAGTTAATAATCCGTTTGAATAGAAATATGTTTCGCCAAGAGGGTATGCAAGCGGGAAAATTTCTTTTTGTTTTATTGCAAGGGTCTCATTCCACGCAATCAATTTTCCGTTTGGGGCTACTACTTCGAGCGAGTAATCCTGTAATTCGGGTTGATTAACTAACCTGATTAATTCCCTGTACTGGTAGGTGCTCGATTTTAGTGTTGATGAAAGATTTTTCTTTAGCCAGTCTAAATTATAAAGAATATTATTTTCTTTTTCAATAAAAGAATTGTTTACAGAGCGTTTAATTTCCACAATTTTGCTTTGCAGCTCCGTTTCCCAATGTTCGCGTAAATAAGTAATAACGTACGGAGTTGCTATTCCGGAGATGAAAATAAGAATTAATATAAAAAAGACGATAGCAAAATAAATTCTATCGCCTCTTATTCTTTTAAAAAAATTCTTAAACATAAATTAATTTATGGAAATTTGTGTTATCTGCCAGGCCTTCCCGGAAAGTTTTAACGTAATATAAACCTTTGCTTCGGAGCGATTTCCTTTCCTTTCAAAATAATAAGTTCCGGTAGCGTAGGTAGTAGTTTTATCTATGTTAACATCGTCAAATCTGAACGAGGTAACATGATACTCATTAAAAAAATTCTCGAGCACGTAATATGCCTGGTTAGAGCTATAATATCCCGAGACACCGTTCAGTAAGCTTAAATAAGTCTGCTGACTGAGAAAGCGCGAAAGAGTGGAAATATTTCCGTTCGAAATGCCTTTTTCAATTTTACTTAATATGGTCTTTGTAAACTGTGTCTTGAGTTTAGTGGTGTAGTCATGCTTTAAATTATAGTCCTGGGCAAAGTTTGACCACGCGAGTATTAAAACTAAATTCAATATGAATATTAATCTCTTCATTTAAGTATCAAATTAAATAATTCTCAGTGATAAATCTATATAATTCTCAAAAATTACATTAATAATATTTAACGGACAGTAGAACGTTTTAATGTTTTTCTTCCGCCGCTGTTTAATCCCTTAAGCTGAATTTCTCCTTCAACCAATTGATAAGCCCAATCGAAAACAACTCTTTCGGTTGTAATTTGTGAAATTCTTATCTTGGCAAAATGATTATTCCACGTCCAGATAACATAAGTATGACCGACTACGGCTAATGCATCTTTAGTATCGGACCAACCAGAATTAGGAGCATATTCAATATCATAAATACTATTTGTCAGTCCCATATCCTGAATATCGGTATCATCCCAAACATCAAGATAAAAAGTTCCCTGGTAATTTTCAAAAAAGAAATCCGTGTTTACATCATCGTAAGGAAAAACAGAATAATTGGCAAAAGAATAACCCGAATTATTCGGGAACTGTCTGAAATCGAAAATTGCCTGGTTAAAACCTTCGGGACGAGGAGTTGCATAAACAACATTTACACTTAATTCACTTTCATTTCCGTTAAAATCGTAAGCTGTAACGGCATAATAATAGGTTAACCCGTTTGCTGCATCATAATCTGTAAAATTATTATATTCTGAAGATCCAATAAGCTCATACCTTCCGTCATAACTATCACTAACATAAATATTATAACCGGCAAGGTCTGATTCCCTATTATTATTCCAAAAAATATCTGCTCTTCCATCACCGTTTTTTACAACTACACCTGTCGGTATTGCGGGAGGAGTATAATCGACTTCTTTGTAAGGATCGTAAATATCGCAAGCTTGAAGAAGAAATATTGAAATTATGCTTAGTGTTATAATAATTTTGGCTTTCATTTTTTCACCTATAAATTTAATGTTTATAAATGATAGCCAATCGAAATGCCATTTTTTTCTTTTGATTTTAAGACGTTTTATGATGAAATATTCTTGATATGTATAATATAATGGACAGATGATAAAATGAAATATGCAGTTAATTAAGGGCTTGACTTATAAAATTATCGGGAGATCAAATTGTAATCATTTCGCCTTCAAAAAACATCTTGCCGTTATTAATTGTACTTATAGATTTGCCCGTGAGCAATCTTTTGTCAAACGGTGAGTTTTTGGATTTACTTTTAAATTGAGTCGCATCTACAGTCCAGATTAAATCGAGATCGAGAATTGTAAAGTTTGCCGTTTCACCTAAATCAAATTTAGGAAGAGGAATATTCAAAATTTTACGAGGATTAACAGATAATCTTTCAACTATCTCTTTCAAACCAAGAATTTTCTTGTGATATAATTCAGAAAGTGTTAAACCGATCTCAGTTTCCAAACCTATAATACCGTTCGGTGCATTTTGAAACTCCTGTTCTTTTTCCTCTATCGAGTGAGGAGCATGATCACTCGCAATGCAGTCAATTGTACCATCTTTCAGCCCTTCAATAATTTCAGCAACATCTTTCCCTGTCCGCAGCGGCGGATTCATTTTTAAGTTTGTGTTGTAGGATTTAAGGAGATCATCTGTAAGAGTGAAATGATGCGGTGTTGCTTCCGCTGTAATATTTAACCCCCGTTGTTTCGCTTCACGCACCATACGAACTGCATTTTTTGTGCTGATATGTGCTATGTGAACCTTCCAACCCGTATATTCAGCTAATAAGATATCACGATTTACAGTCAGGTCTTCGGCTACAGAAGGAAGCGGCGGCAAACCTAACAAAGTGGAATTAACACCCTCATTCATCGCACCGCCTGCAAGTGATTCATCTTCGCAATGTTCGATTACAGGTATATTATACATTTTAGAATATTCTAAAACCCTTCTAAGAATTGAAGCCGATTTTATTGCAACTCCGTCATCGGAAACAGCAACCGCACCCGCATCACCGAGCTCTGCCATCGGGGATAATACTTTACCTTTGCGTCCTACAGTTGCAGCAGCAATCGGGTAAACATCAACCAGATGATTTTTTGCCTGCTTTTTTATGAAGTTAATAATCTCTGCCGAATCAATTGCAGGTTCTGTATTAGGCATACAGGCAACACCTGTAAAACCGCCGTTAGCAGCAGAGTTACTGCCGCTGATAACTGTTTCTTCATCTTCTCTTCCAGGTTCCCTGAAATGAACGTGCATATCAAAAAACCCGGGTACAACATATTTCCCTTTTAATTCGAAAACTTTTGCATCCTTTATATCGTCTTTCGATAGCTCTCCTCTCTTTGAAATTTTCCCATCTTCTAAAAGAACCGAAGTGTTTTTCTCATCAATATTTTGAGCAGGGTGAAATAAGTTTATATCTTTAAGAATTACTTTCATCATTTTACCTAATTTTGGGTTCCGAGTAAATAAAGTACTGCCATTCTAACCGCAACACCATTTGTTACCTGGGTTAATATGATTTGATCCGAGCCGTCCGCTACTTCCGATGATATTTCTATACCCCTGTTTATCGGTCCGGGGTGAAGTATCAGTATGTCTTTCCTGTTTCTCTCTAATCTATCCTGCGTAATACCAAAGTAAGTAGCATATTCGCGGAGAGAAGGAAAATTTGCACCCGCTTTTCTTTCAAGCTGGATGCGCAAAACATTAAGTATATCATTTTCCTGAATGGCTTCGTCAATATCATGAATAACATTTACACCCAATTCGTCAATGCGGCGCGGAATCATGGTGGCAGGTCCGCAAACCGAAACTTTTGCTCCCATAGTAATCAATCCAAATACATTCGAAAGTGCAACACGGCTGTGAGCAATATCTCCGACAATACAAATTTTAAGTCCTTTCAATTTGCCGGCTCTTTCTCTAATCGAATACATATCCAGCAGCGCCTGTGTGGGATGCTCGTGAATTCCGTCTCCGGCATTTATTATACTGGCATCACAAACCTTTGTAAGATAAAGAGGCGTACCGGCAGCCGAATGCCTTATAACCACCATATCTATTTTCATCGCTTCAATATTTCTTATCGTATCTTTTAAACTCTCACCTTTATTAACGCTGCTTGTTGAAACTGCAAAATTCACTGTGTCGGCAGAAAGTCTCTTTTCAGCAAGTTCAAATGAGATTCTGGTTCTGGTTGAACTTTCGTAGAATAGATTTACAATTGTTTTACCCTGAAGTGTCGGCACCTTTTTAATAGGTCGTTCCAAAACTTCTCTGAAGGTTTTGGCGGTATCAAGAATTAAATTAATATCTTCTTTTGACACGCCCTGCAAACCCAAAAGGTGTTTATTAGAAAGCGGCATACCTGTGTAATTTATTGTTGATCATTTAACTCAATTAAGTAAATAGCATCTTCCCCGTCAATTTCTTCCATTTTCACTTTTATTTCTTCATTATGTGACGTAGGAATATTCTTTCCCACATAATCAGCTCTTATGGGCAGTTCACGATGCCCGCGATCGACAAGTATAAAGAGCTGGATAGATGACGGTCTGCCAAAATCCATGAGCGCATTAAGCGCCGCGCGAACTGTTCTGCCCGTGTAAAGAACATCGTCAATTAGAATTATATCTTTTTTGCTTATATCAAATGTTATATCGGAAACGGATACTTCCGGTTGTTTAAGAGATGTACGAAAATCGTCCCTATATAAAGTAACATCGAGTATTCCGAATGGTAATTCAACATTATCAATCTGTTTAATCTTATTAAAAATTCTTTTTGCAAGAAATTCACCCCTTGTTCTCATTCCAATTAAAACAAGATTTTCGGGACCTTTATTCCTTTCAAGAATTTCATGTGCAATTCTCGTAATTATTCTGTCTAAGGTTACTTTGTCTGCTATTTTAGATTTTATGTGCATATACAAAAAATCCTCCTTGGATTAAATCCTTGGAGGTCTCCTATTATTTAATTTACAAATATGCATTCCTTCTCCATCTCTCCGGACAGAATTAAAGGTTAAAAAATAATCTAATCAAACATATATGAATTTTCAGATAAAGTAAAGTCTGCTTAAATAATTATATTTTTTTGAATCTTGTTTTCACTAAGATTGCCTTTTAAAATGAACTCATATATGAAAAAATATATTCCAGGCATAAAAAAAGGGATCTCTTAATAAGAGATCCCTTTACGGTTTTAATCGAATTAAAAACTATTTAACACGAAATTCTATTCTTCTGTTGTAGAATCTGCTCACAGGATCTTTCTCCTTGAAGAGCAATTCTCTCTTACCTTTACCCACAGTACTCATTCTGCTTGCATCAACGCCTTTAGCAATCAAGTATTTCTTAACTGTTTCAGCTCTTTGCAGCGAGAGTTTATCGTTGTATTTGTCAGAACCAATTTGATCTGTATGTCCGACAATATCAACTTTAATATCAGGATGAGTTAAAAGAATTTCAGCAGCATTATCTAAGATAGCATAGGACTCAGGTCTGAGTGTTGCTTTATTATAATCAAAATTAACACCAATAAGTGACCATCTGTCTTCAACGGTTGCTTTCTTAGAATATTTTTTAACAATATCTTCAATTCTGTTGTAATCAACTTCGGTAGGTTGAGTTTGATATCTCCTAACGATTTCTTCAATTTTACCATAATCGACAGCTTCAATACCTGTGTAAAGTTCACATAGCTTTGAAGGTTCGCCTTTACCAAAGTAATAAACCAAACCTGCATCTCCGTTAACCCATGTATCGTTGGCAGTACCACCGAATAAACCATTGCTCGGTCCATAGTTACCGTCGATTTTACTATTCCACATCGAATGGTACCCGGCTTCAAATTTTACACGCCAATCTTCGCCGATTCTAATTTCCATACCTGCGCCAAGGTTAAACTGTGCAACAGTATTACTCACGTTATCCAGGGAAGCTGTTAAGGTATTTTTAGGTTTATTGTAATTTATACCACTACCTATAACCAAATACGGTGACCAGGGTTCGCAAGGGACAAAGTAGTAAAGAAGGTCAACATCACCGGTTATCATATCATTTGTAACAATCTGCCCAATTTTAGGAACAATATTATATGTTGCTTCAACGTGATTATAAGCAGCTTTTACTCTAATTCCAACATGCTCTGAAAAATTTCTCTGTAATGAAAGCTGTCCACCATAGAATGATGAACTTTCTACTACAGCATTATTTATAGAAATATATCTCGGATAAGTAAATCCAAATCCAAGCGCCCATGAATCTTCGGCAACATATCTAGATTGAGCAAAAGTATTACTCATCAATAAAAATACCGAGACTACAGAAACGATTGTAAATAGTTTTTTCATAAGGTTTCCCTCACATCATTGTTGTGTAATGAAACAATTATTTTCTTCTCTCATAACTAAATTTAATACTACTTTAAGTATTAGACATATTAAAGATATTATAAAAATAAGATAAATACAATATTTTTTTTAATTTGCTGACAAATCAAACGCTTTATCTTATAAGAATTACAGACTTAATTTAAAACCAATTTTATGCCCGGAATTAATTCTTAAAATTGATTTTAAACAATAAAAATTTAAACTTGCCAGGTAAATTTTTCTTTTTTGTAACAATATTATACGGGATGCGGCCCCGATAAGATCGGAATAAACTCCGCACGGTTAGCGCGTCCCGATCGCAGATCTGGAAGGAGGGGATTCTGTAATGTTTATTGTTTTTATATTTGATGATTTTTTATATACTTTTTTCGGGGTGTAGCGCAGCCCGGTTAGCGCGCTTCGTTCGGGACGAAGAGGCCGGGGGTTCAAATCCCCCCACCCCGACTCTATAGTATTATAAGCTATTTCTTTGTTTTTTTTCAAAGGGGCTTCACGAATTTGCGGTATTGATATTTTCTTAATTTGCGGCTTCCTTACGCTATGATCCACCATCTTTACATTCTTTACAGCAAACCCTTAAACCGTTTTTATACCGGGCACACTAATAATTTAACCCGCCGTTTACCCGAACACAATTCCGGATAGTGTAAGTTTACTAAATCAGGCATTCCCTGGTCTCTCGTTTATTCAAAATCCTACATTTGCACCGAAACTAACAAATGGTTCCCATTTTTTATATGGAGAATTGGAATCTTGCAGTACATCAACCAGAAATTCGGCAAATATAAAAACGTTTGGCCCAGCTTGCTGTGTATAACCACCGCCTAATAGTAGAAAAGGAACCCATACCCGGTCGCTCTTCCATTCATTATTCTGATAATCAAAACTATTTAGTTTATAGCTTTCATAAAGAAACTCACTATGCAGATAAAACCGGGGAGTAACCCGGTAACGCGTAAATATGCTGCTGCCGAAATTGTACGAGCTAAAGGATGGATCTGTCCGGCTATCGTTTACATATGAATAACCTAACTTTCCGCCGACAGAAAACTTTGGCGAAAATTTATAACCTATAAGAGGTTGTACGCTTACATAATAATAATTATTCCAGAATCTGAAACCTAAATTACCGCCGTAGTAAACCTTGCTTTGTTTACCGCCCGGCTTAACAGGTTGATTAACAATTGTATTATCTTTCGATTGATCATCCCCGTCATTAAATGCAAGACTAAAGCTGACCGGAATTAGAATTAGTATCAAAAGTTTTTTCATTTTAGTGCCTTCGATAATTTTAAATTTGATTTTAAAAGTACTGAATTAAAATATAAAGAATAATGAGTTCATTTTAAAAAGGTAAGCATCAAGTGAAGAGAAGAATTAAAAAGACTTTAATATTTGATGGCTTATCAATTATTCCGAAATGCAGAAATGGTTTTAGTTTCTGATTTTATTCAGTTAATTTTGCCTATTAAATTTTTAGGAAAAATGTAAAAACAATGCGGAGAACTTATGCCGGTTAATCTTAAAGAACGCAGCTTTTTGAAACTATTAGATTTCACTCCCGAAGAAATTAATTATTTACTTGATTTGTCAATCAAATTAAAATCCGATAAGAAAAACGGAACTGAACAGCAGAATTTGAGCGGAAAAAATATTGCACTAATTTTTGAAAAGGCATCTACACGAACACGCTGTGCCTTTGAAGTTGCGGCACTCGACCAGGGTGCGCATGTTACTTATCTCGGACCAAGCGGTTCGCAAATAGGGCACAAAGAATCGATGAAGGATACAGCACGCGTTTTAGGCAGAATGTACGATGGAATTGAATACCGCGGATTCGATCAAAAGATTGTGGAAGAGTTAGCAGAGTATGCAGGCGTTCCTGTTTGGAACGGTTTAACGAATGAGTTTCACCCTACACAAGTACTTGCAGATTTTATGACTATGATTGAACATTCCGGTAAAAAACTTTCCGATATTTCTTTCTGCTACCTTGGAGATGCACGAAACAATATGGGTAATTCCCTGCTTGTTGGCGGCGTTAAAATGGGAATGGATGTTCGTCTGTGTTCACCAAAAGCAAATCAGCCCGAAGAAGAACTCGTTAAGCAATGCCAAGAGATTGCAAACGAGACAGGAGCAAAAATCACTTTAACCGGAAATGTTGAAGAAGGTGTAAAGGGAGTTGACTTTCTTTATACTGATGTTTGGGTATCGATGGGTGAGCCAGCCGAAGTATGGAAAGAGAGAATAAAGCTGTTAAAACCATACCAGGTAAATCAAAACGTGATTGATTTAACCGGCAATCACAACGTTAAATTCTTACACTGCCTGCCTGCTTTTCACAACAGGCAAACAAAAGTCGGTGAAGAGATTTTTCAAAAGTACGGATTAGACGGAATGGAAGTAACCGAAGAAGTTTTTGAATCGAAGCACTCAATTGTTTTTGATGAAGCAGAAAACCGGCTGCATACAATTAAAGCTGTTATGGTTGCTGCGCTGGCAAATTAGTTATAAAACCATGTTTTCCCAAAATTTCTAATTATAATATTTTTGCTTTATAACGGCGAAAGTTTTTTTATTTCTTGATAAGAAGCTCCTGCTTAATTTCTCTATAACATGGCTGCAACGTTAATTGAGTAAACATTAAATTATTCTTCTAATAGAATTTATCACTCGCTTCCAACATTCCACAGCTTCCTCACCCTGCGTACGCAGTTCTAAGCTTCTTCCTGTCTAAAGCTTTTGCAAGCTCAAAATCTTCCTCGGTTATTTTTTCTTCGTCGCCGTAAAATTTATTTTCAACGCTGTCTTTCTCTAAACTTGCAAGCACTTTTTGTGCAGAAAGCACTTTCAGATCTTCCGCAACAATATTGGTAGAATCGTCTGCATCTATTCTACCGGTAATAAGATATGGACCCATCGAAAGTGTAAGCTCGGCAACGCGGTAATAAACACGCGGAAAGATAACCGCTTCGAAAGTACCGGTAAGGTCTTCGAGCGAAAGGAATTTCATTATCCCGCCCTTCTTTGTCTTGATCCTTTTCGAGGTCATATACCATCCGATCATTTTTACTCTTCTGCCTTTGTAACGCTGCATATCTTTCGCAAATACAATTCCCGGCTGCTCAATCCATTCTTTATAGAAGTGAAGCGGATGACGTGTAACCATGTAACCGAATGCATTATATTCTTCTTTGCATATTTCCGCGAGTGAATAGTTCTCACCGGTTTTTACCTTTTCTTCGAGAGCAAAGGTTTCATTCACGAAAAGATCGTTGTAACGCTCTTCAAGGATCTTTCTGCGATAAAGATAAACATCCAAAAGCCGCATTAATGTTGGTCTTGTTTGTTTGAAGCACCCCATAGCACCGCACTTAATAAGCATAGCTGTTTCTTCGTAAGCCAGTTTTGTGCGCACAAGAAAATCTGCAAGTGAAATATATTTACCGTTTAGTTTTCTTTCTTCAACGATAGTATCGATCGCATTGTAGGAAAGATTTTTAATTGCCTTCAAACCGATGCGGATTGTTTTTCTTTTTCCAACATATTCTTTTTCGCTTTCATTAATTGATGGCAGTTTTATTTTCAAACCCAAACGTTTTGCTTCCTGAATGTAAACAGCAGCAGAATAAAATCCGCCGCCGTTGTTAAGCACACTTGCCGTAAACTCTGCAGGATAATGCGCTTTAAGAAAAGCTACCTGATATGAAAGCAATGCAAACGATGCACTGTGAGCTTTACAGAAAGAATATCCCGCGAACGATTCAATCTGCCGCCAGAGTTCTTTGCTCTGGTAATCCGTTAAACCTTTTTCTTTGCACGAGATAAAAAACTTATCGACTATCTGCTGCATTGCTTTGTGCGAGCGCATCTTTCCGCTCATTGCACGGCGCAGGAGATCGGCTTCTTCCAAACTCAATCCCGCGATGTGATGCGCAATTTTAATTACATCTTCCTGGTAAATCATCACCCCGTAAGTTTCGCCGAGATAGGTTTCCATCTCGGGTACAAGATATTTTCTTCGCGATGGGTCTTTGTGGCGCGCAATAAACTCCTGCATCATTCCGCTTTCGGCAACACCGGGACGTATAACCGAGCTTGCCGCAGTAAGCATTTCAAAAGTTTCAACATCGAGCCGGCGCAAAAGCGAGCGCATTCCCGGCGATTCAATATAAAAACAGCCGATTGTTTTGCCGGTTCGTATCAGTTCCTTCGTTGCGGTATCGTTAAAGAGCATATCAAAATCGAAAATGTCGAACTTGATGCTGCCCGTATTTTTTGGAATGAGCGGATAAAGCGTATGTATCTTCACTCCTTCACGCCATTCAACTGGAAGTTGGTAATTTAAAGATTCTTTTGTTTTTCCGCTGTTTTCAAACATAATATAGTGTGCATTTGTACACTACCAAGTTATAAATATTCTGTTTAAATGCAAGGGAAAGAATTAGATTCCACAATCAAAAAACAATTGTCAAATGAAATTCAATGCTGAATAATCAGAACAAGGAGGCACCATTAAGGGGGTGTCTAAAAAGTAACTTTTACCGAAATGTCATTCCCACTGCCTGTCCCGATTTATCGGGAAAAGTGGGAGTCTGAAGCATAATTAAAGTTTTAGATTCCCTTTTTCAAGGGAATGACAAGCTAATCCTAACTTTTTAGACAGTCCCATAAAACAAAAGTATCCCCTAAAAAAATAAAAATATAAAAATGATTATATCGATGCCAAAGATATTGAAGGGGAAACGATTATAAGAGAAATTTCTTCAACCACATAGTGGTTGTTACATTAATTTTGCCTTTAATTTCCTATTAACTTTTGACCTCTTCGGGGTCATTATGAAATCTGCAATAATAATATTAAAATTTTGTAAACTAATTTTAGAACTCGACTCTAAAATCGAAAATCGTTGTTCGTAAATCAGAAAAATATTATTGAAGTAAATACCGATGAGAAAGCAGATGTGTGCTGATAGTTTACTATCAATGTTGGGCGAGCAGGCTGCTCGCCCTACATTTGGTTCTAACCAATTAAAATTGGGTGTTAATGATTACAATATTTTGCCTCCAGTTTATTAAGCCGTTATGTAATTTAAGAAATGATATATCAAACTAAATCGAAGACCCATTTCAATGCGTAATCTATTTCCTGCATTTTTGCTTCGGCTAGATTTCCACGTATTTTTTTTAATCTATGACGATAATCAATTGGTCTTGTTTGCAAACAATCGGCGATGGATTTCTTTCTTAACCTATTCGCTTTTGTAGGTTCCAGTTCAACATTTGTTTTTATTCTGGATTTCTTCTCGCTCCATTCCGTTACAGGAACAACCTGGATAACAGGAACTCTTTCATTATAAACATTATTAGTTACAACAATGCATGGTCTTGTCTTTCCTGTTTCAGAACCCTTGGTTGGATTAAGATCAATGTCAATTACCATTCCTCTTTTAATAGTAGTCATTCGGGCCAACCGCTAATTGCTGAATTAGTAAGTTCTTTTAGTTCATCATCAACTTCATATAATTCAGCATAAAGTTTTGCTGATTCAGCGAGTTTTTGCCTTTCAATCTTTCTTTTAAATTCATTTATCGCAGCCCGTACTAACGAACTTTTATCCTTGAAACCAAACTCAGAATATTTATTTATGAAGTCAATATGATCTTCCTTAAAACTGATTTTTGCCTGTTTCATTAGCGCCTCTGGTAGTTCCTATATTAGTTCCTATAATAAGAGCTAATATAGGAACTTGAATTTAAAAAGTCAAGGATTCTTTCAATTAAAAATTGCTAACCGTCACAATGTTGTTTATGACAGGCAATATACCAGTATTCGCAAATCAAAAAAAAATTATTTCGGCAAATACTTGTGACAACGCATACGGATGCCGCGTGTTTATTAGAGCTGTAGGGCGAGCAGGCTGCTCGCCTATATTTAGTTCTAACCAATTGAAATTAGGCGTTGGAGAAAGATGTTGAAGAGATAACGATTATAAGAGAAAATTCTTTAACCACATAGTGGTTGTTACATTAATTTTGCCTTTAATTTTCTATTAACTTTTGACCCCTTCGGGGTCATTATGAAATCTGCAATAATAATATTAAAATATTGTAAACTAATTTTAGAACTCGACTCTAAAATCGAAAATCGTTGTTCGTAAATCAGAGAAATATTATTGAAGTAAATACCGGTGAGGAAGCAGATGTGTGCTGATAGTTTATCATCAATGTTGGGCGAGCAGGCTGCTCACCCTACATTTAGTTTTAACCAATTAAAATTGGGTGTTAATGAGTAGAATATTCTGTCTCCTGAATTCTAAATTATCTCCCCTCTTGCCTTTAACCAAAATTCTGCTTTATTAATAGCTGTATAATTAATAATTATTGGAGAAGGGAAAATGCAGACAGATGATGTACTAATATGGATTTGTCAATACTGCGGTGAGGAAAATGAATTGTGGGTCGATCTTACAATAGAGGATAAACAGGACTTTATTGAAGATTGTGAAACCTGCTGCAGACCGAATCGAATAATTATATCACAACAAAAAGAGGAGGGCGTTCCTTTTGTCGAGTCCCGGCTTACAGATGAATAATCTTTGCACAGGTTATCCTGCTTATCCAAATATTTTTAATTAACTATTTCATTGCCATTCTCTAACTTTTAATCCATTATCATCCTTAAGAACGATGAACTTTCGTCGTCGTCGTCATTCGATTTTTCTTCGGGCTCCTTTTTTTCCATTTTTTCTTTTGCCCAGCTATACCGCGATGCATCTATTGCAAATGTACTTTCCTCTAATTCTTTTTCATCATTACTATCTTCTACTTCATCAATGGATGACCTTGGACTTTTTACACGGAGAATTGTAGGTACTTCAAGATCTTCTTTGTCTATTTTATCATCACCGAGGAAATTAAAGCCGCCTCCGAATTCGAGTGATTCCTGTTTACTTCTTTCCGTTGTTTTTACTCTTGCAGACGGGAATGATTTTCTTGCTGAGTCGAAACCCGTGGCAATAACAGTATAAGATATATAATCGTTCATTTCTTCTTTACGTACACAGCCGAAAATAACATTCGCTTCTTCACCGGCTGCTTCATATATAACCTGGTTACCTTCATTTATTTCCTGCATTGTAAGGTTGCTTGAACCGGTTATATTTAACAGTACGCTTTTAGCACCTTTAATATTTACGCCTTCGAGCAGCGGGCTTGAGATTGCCTTTTGTGCAGCTTCAATCGAACGGTTTTCGCCGCTTGCAATTCCGCATCCCATTAATGCTTCACCGCTATTATTCATAACGGCTCGAACATCGGCGAAGTCGACGTTTATCAATCCTTCAACCGTAATAATATCGGCAATGCCTCTTGTGGCTTCGTAAAGAACTTCATTAGGTTTATCGAAAGCTGCAAACGCAGTAGTTTTATCATCGAGTATTGCAAGCAGTCTTTCGTTTGGAATAATGATTAAACTATCGACATGCTGCCTTAATTCCTGAATTCCCTGCTCGGCATTCAACATTCTTTTTTTACCTTCCCACTTAAACGGCTTGGTAACTATGCCCACAACGAGCGCCCCGATACTTTGTGCGACGGATGCTACAATGGGAGCGCCGCCTGTTCCGGTTCCGCCGCCCATTCCCGCGGTAACAAAAACCATATCGCTTCCCGAAAGTATTTCTGCAATTTTTTCGCGATCTTCCTCAACGGCTTTCCTTCCGATATTGGGGTCGGCACCGGCACCAAGACCCCGTGTAATGGATGTTCCGACCCTGAGTTTGTGATTGGCTTTATTGCTATCCAATACCTGTGCATCGGTATTTACAGCAACATATTCCACACCGTCGAGTCCTCGTGAGATCATGCTGCCGATTGCATTACAACCGCCACCGCCAACGCCTACAACTTTTAACACCGCAGACATAGGTCTTTCACGATCGAGAGTGGCAAATCTAGTCATATTCCCTCCTTATAGAGATTGTTAGAGTTCATCGAAAAATTCCTGTACTTTTTTAACTATATCTTTAATAGTATTTTTTCCTTTTTTATGTCTTTTAATCAAGGATTGATAATCACTCGATTTTCCTCCGGGTATTCCTTTTATCAAACCGGAAACCGTGGCAAACTCAGGGCTTTCAATCTCGCTTGATAACCCGCTGCCTAAATCCAGCGGAACTCCTATTCTCGTTGGCAAACCGAAAACATCCTCTGCGAGGTCGGTGCAGCCTCTTAACAATGATCCGCCGCCCGTTAATACAATTCCGGCTTTTATTTTATTTTTATAACCCGCGTTCCTAAGTTCATTATCAACAAGCGTAAATAACTCTCTCATCCTTAAGCTAATAATTTGCGTAAGAAGACTAATAGGTATTTTTGTATTACCCCTCGCTCCAATTCCCTGAATTAAAATATCTTCATCTCTTATGATAGAACTTTCGAGAGCATACCCGTAATCTTTTTTTAAATGTTCAGCTTCCACGGTTACAACTCCGAGGGATTCGCGTATATCGTTTGTTACCTGGTTACCGGCTATTCCTATTACTTTAGTATGTTTAATTGTTTTTTTATGGAAGACTGCTATATCGGTCGTGCCGCCGCCGATATCAATTAAAGCAACTCCAAGGTCACACTCGCTGTCTTCCAATACCGAAGTGCTCGATGCAATCGGCTGTAGTATGTAATCACGAACTTTTAATCCTGCACGCTCTACCGACTTTTTAATATTCTGTATAGCAGGAATTGATGCGAGCACTACATGGTTGCTTGCTTCTAACCGCGAGCCAGATATTCCGATCGGATTTTCAATTCCATTTTGATAATCAACCGAATACTCTTCCGGAATTATGTGAAGAATCTGGCGGTCGGAAGGAATTCTTATGGTTCTTACGTCTGCTTCGAGTCTTGCAAGGTCCTCTTTGGTAATCTCCTTCTCTTCACTTGTAATTGTTACGTAGTTACGATGGCGAATGCTGGTTATATGTTCTCCCGCCACACCTACATTAACCATGTTTACATTAAAGCCCGCCCGGTTTTCTGCAACAGCCATAGCCGACTTGATTGCCTCGGCCGTTTTACTAATATTAGCAACAAGCCCTTTGTGCAATCCGCCCGAAGGAGACACACCAAACCCGAGAATATCGAAATTGTTTTCCTCTAAATTTCGTTCTGCAATTACGGCACAAACTTTTGTGGTGCCCAAATCCAGCCCGGCAACAA
>BDSV01000070.1 GCA_002898075.1 bacterium BMS3Abin03 | reverse complement strand
AAGCCCGCCGAAAGAATGCCCGAACTCATGCAGAAATATATAATCGCTCCATTGATTACCGGATGTAAAAGTACAGAAAAAATTATAAATACCGCCACCGCCGTATCGCTTGCTGTTTACCATTATATAAATTGCATCGTACGGAACGTTTGCCGCTATATCCCTGAGTGTTTTATTATCCTCCGTAAGTAAATATCTTTCCGAACCGAGAGAATTGAAAGTGGAGTTGAGTACTGTATTCCTAAAAATCCCCGCCCGCGGCTCATCGACACCGCTCTCCTGAGAAGGTTTGAACACGCCGTAAATATTAAACTTATCCTCATTCGATGAATAAGGTTCCTGGCTGAAAAATACATCGGAAAAATGCGACAGGTCTTTGAGAAATTTTTCTCTTTCCAAAGAAGTATAGCCCTCGGCTATTATTGCAACATCGACTCTCCGATGCGGGTCGCCATTTTTATCCGAGCCGAAAACTTTAACCGAAGCGTCAGCCAGATCATTACGGATGACAGATACATCATCCGGATCGATCTCTTTCCTGAAAAACTCTGACAATTTATTTTCTTTATCTCTTTTTTCTAATGTAAAGATTATTTTTCCTTTCGGATAAGGAATGAGAGCCGTTTCATGGTAAGTCTTTTTAACTCCGTTTATTGCAGGCGAGCTTGTTTGGTATTCGCCGAAGTAACTGTTAAATCCTTTTGAAAATATCAATTTACCCGACTTCGCATCATAAATTTTCACATAATATTTTCCATTGTTAAAATTATCGATCAAGTGAGTTTTGCTTCCCGCCCAAATTCCGTATTGGTAAATCTGATCGATCGTTACTAACTCATCGGAAGCGTCGCCAATGTGGAAATAATCTATCCGCATTGTCTGATCAGTAAAGTTTTTATCAAAATATTCAATATCCTGCGGTACTAAAATTCCTGTAAAAAAAAACAGGACAGTTAAAAAGAGTAATATATTCTTCATTTTAATCTCTCCTTACGCATGAAAGAATAATTTTGTTTTATTAAAATATTGAAGTTAACAATCAATTACAGTAGAAACAAAAATTGTGCTAAGCGGGAAGTATATAATGCATAAGCCCGGGGAAAAGATATTGAGGGAAAAGAGAATTTATCGTATAGGATTACAGTTATTGATGGAATCTGTTTTACTTTTTTTTCACAAAACACAAAAGCAAACTTAGGTGCAGTTTGGAGTACTGGTTCGGCACTGTATTGAAATTTCAAACCAGTCCTAAATTCATGATATTTTCATAAACAATTAGAAAAATATGAGCAAGCCAAAATTTTCTTCAGACAAAGCTCAGAGAGCAGTGGATATTTCTAACCGGGCAATTAAATAATTTTTTATGCTGCTACTATTTTATACTTACCGGAAGTTCACTTATTGTTTTCCAATATATAACTTCTCTGTTCATAAAATTAGGATTTCGTATTTTTCCCTTTGTGTTTAATTTATAAACAGATTCCAGACTTCGAATCTCTTCACCCGATTCGTTAAAATATATTCTTCTTTCAACTGTCGAAGGTTCGGATGCTTGGTACGTATTCATTTTCCAAAAAACAAAAAACAGATTACCATTCGACCAATAATAATTTTCGGAATGAATAAACCAATCGCCTGACGGAGAAGACGACATTAAAAGAACAAACGTGCCCAAAGAATCTATATCGATTATTTGTAATTCATCCCCGACAAATATATCACCGGAAGGAGTATATGAATTTGTCCATTTTTCCGTTGAAAAGTTTTCCCCGGTAAATAAGTGATAAAATATTTTTCTTTCAACAGTAGAATCTTTCAGTATTGGCTGCCATTTACTAAACTGCTGCCGGATTTTTTTAATAGCATCATTATCCGCAGCATTAATATTAATTACAAAAGTAAAAAGAAGCGCGATTATTAATACAATTCTTTTATGCATATACATCCTTATAAAATATATGGTATAACGGCGCCGCTTTTCATCCGCCTGACATCCGTAGCATAGGGGAACCCGCCACGAATAACAATGCCGGATTGAAAAATCAATACCGGAAATTAGTTGAAAATTAATTTAACAGAACAATGTTAAACTACAAAGCCGAACCTTACCACTCACAGCGATAATTTGAAAGATTCCGCAATGTTAAGAAACTATGTGAAAATTATTAACTGCTTTAACAGTTTTATTTTATACAGCCAACTTACGTTATTTTAAAAAGTAAAAATGTGAATTAATGATCGTTCTAAATATTCTATCGATTTAAGAACTTCTAATTTTGTTACCCAAAATAAATCCAAGAAGACCGGCTAACGCAATTCCAATAAAAGATTGAACTGCTAAGATAATCTCTATAAATTGATTTGCCGGTCTTAATCTTTCAAAATTTGTCGAGGTCATATTTCCAAGACTAAATAAAAGGTTGTCAATAAAATTTGTATTAACAACACCATTAGCATCAACAACACCTTGCATATTTATGTAAATCAAAGTTCCAATAAATAATATTACGATGATAGAAAATATTACCTTCAATATACTTTCACCGAAACCGCAAATAATATCAACGAACCAAAAACTACAAAATTTTAAAAAGTACTTAAGTATGATACTATATTTTTTAAATAACGAGGGTGTTTTTACCTGTTCCTGATTATTATTACTATATATCTTCCATGAACGCCAGGGGGCAAAAGTTCTTTTTTCCATTCTTTTTGATTTTACATACGCCCAACTTGCATCTTTCAAGAATCCCTGGGAAATCCATAACCCCATTAAAAATCTGTAAACCAGCATTGCTTCATGAAAGCGTTTATTTATGTAAATATTCATTTCCGATATTAGTACATTAGAATAATGCGCATGAAATTCTTTGAATAATTCTTGATCTTCCTGTAATAATGTGCCGCCCAAATTATCTTTTCTAATTCCGGCACCCTGTAAGTTTGCCATAAAAAGACTAACGCCTTTTAACGTTGCTTCTTCAAAAATATTATGACCTTCAAATTCCGCTCTATAAAAATCGCATCCAAATAAATTTGAATGTTGAAAAGTTGTTTGCTCAAATTTAGCATATCTGAAATCACACCATTGTAAATTACTTCCCCTAAATGTTGTTCCTTTAAAGATTGCACCTGAAAATTTACAATCAATTATCTCACAATTTTTAAAAACCGCATTCGATAAATCTATCAATTGCTTTTTATGGAAATTACTAAAAACTATATTTTTCAGTTTCAGATCGCTAAAATCTACAGAGGTAAGGTCGTATTCCGTTAAATTAATTGTTTCTGCCTCAGAATTTTCTATAAGGTTTAACAAGTAATCTCTTGTTAACAACTTTCTCTTTATTTGTTTTGTTTTCATCTGTTTATAATTTCTCTTTTTGGTCAGATGGAACTCGCATTATAATCATTTTCTTGTGTGTAAGTGGTTTTTCATGCTCGTTTCATAATGCCGGTAATATAATAATAATTTCAAATCATAGACAGAATTATTTTTGGTAACTCACTGTAATCATTAATTTTTACTTCGGCATCAGGCGTTGGCATCTTATTTATTTTGGGTAAGTTATACAGGTTACCATGATTTATCCAAACTGTTTTAAGACCCACCTTTTGTGCACCCCAAACGTCGTCAAATATATTGTCGCCAACGTATATTGCGTTATGTGGTTTAATCTTCAATTCATCCAAAGCTTTTAAAAATATTTTGGGATTTGGCTTACAAACTTTTACATCCGATGAAAACAAGATGTATTCAAAATATTTGATAAGATCATATTTAAACAACTCTCCCATTGTAAAAAGTCGTTGAGTATTTGAGACGATAGCTAATCTAACTTTATTATGGAGACTTTGCAGTACAAAATTTGAATCGGGTAAAATATTAAGTGATTTGGTCGTAAGGATTCGAAACAGCGATGAGATTTCCTTTATAAGAATCTCATCCCTTGTATCAATTTTTGTTTTATCTATATCATAGATTATTTTTTTAAATACATTCCCTATATCAATGTCGGGATAAGGTTCTGCATTCGATTCATATTCTTCTTTTGTTATTTTTTTATATAAATTAAATAAATCTTTGGGATTAATTCTTAAACCTTTATATGCAAGCCAATCAGCAATGAATTCATAAGTCTTAAAATTTTCTTCATCTGTTTTAATATTTATCAGTGTCTTATATACATCAAAAATTACTACGTTTTCATTTTCCATTTTGATAATCAGCCCTTTAAATTATTTCACTTTTTTAATTTAGTATAACAGCGCCGCTTTTCATCATCTGTCCGAACAGCAATACCGAACTGAAGAGCTGCCGATAAAAATTATTCTAAAAATTAATTTAACGGAACAATGTTAAACTACAAAGCCGAATTTTTACCACCTGCACGAAGGTAACACGAAGAGATATTTAAACAACCTAAAGGGAATTAAGTTAGTAGATGATGAAAGCAGATTTGCCCTACTATTACTCCGGCAATAAAAAAGGTTGCATTCAGTCTATTTGTAATTTGGTTTTCGAATTTTAATTTTTTAATGAACTCTCTCTAATCTCTCTTAAAAAGAGAGAAGGACATGGAAAAATCCGAAAATCAAATTGGAATTATATTATAACTTCTCCACAAATTATATGCACAGTATATAATTGCCGGGTAAATACTTAAAAATAAATATCCATTTGAATTTATGAATGTACTGCACCATAATATTAAAATCGGGATTTTCTCGTATAAAACCCCTAATTTTGTTTTTTAAAACTTATATTTATTTTAAAGAAAATATAATGATCAATTTATAACCCCGAATTAAAGGAGAATTATTTATGGCTCGAAAGAATGTATTGATTATGGGCGCAGCAGGACGCGATTTCCATAACTTTAATGTTTTCTACAGAGACAACAAAGATTACAATGTTGTTGCCTTCACCGCAACTCAAATCCCGAATATTGAAGGAAGAGTATATCCGAAACAGCTTTCGGGGAAACTCTATCCAAGAGGAATAAAAATTTACGAAGAGAAAGAATTAGAAAAACTGATTAAAAAATTAAAAGTTGATGAAGTCGTTTTTTCATATTCCGATGTTCCATTCGAATATGTAATGACTAAAGCTTCCATCGTTAATGCGATTGGGATTTCTTTCAGACTACTCGGCGGTGCAGAAACCCAGGTAAAAAGCACAAAGCCGTTAGTTGCTGTTCTCGCTGTAAGAACCGGCTGCGGTAAGTCCCAAACTTCAAGGAAGATTGTTGAAGTGCTTACCGAAGCAGGGAAGAAAGTTGTTGCTATCCGGCATCCTATGCCGTACGGAAATCTTGTTAAACAAAGAGTGCAAAGATTTGCAAAATTCAGCGATCTTAAAAAACACAATTGTACAATTGAAGAGATCGAAGAGTACGAACCGCATATTGCACGCGGCGGTGTAATTTATGCGGGAGTAGATTACGAGGCAATCTTACGAGAAGCTGAAAAAGAAGCGGATGTTATTCTTTGGGACGGCGGCAACAACGATATGTCTTTCTATAAAGCGGATGTTACATTTACCCTGGTGGATCCTCTCAGGGCGGGACACGAATTAAATTATTACCCGGGTAATACTTCTTTACGAATGGCTGATGCGGTCATCATCAATAAAATTGATTCTGCATCACAGGAAAATATTTTAACGGTATTGGGTAATGTTAAAAATGTAAATCCTGCTGCAACCATTATTGAAGGTGCTTCGCCGGTAACAGTTGAAAAACCAAATCTCATTAGGGGAAAGAGAGTGCTGGTTGTCGAAGACGGTCCTACTTTAACACACGGCGAAATGAAATACGGAGCGGGAACGGTTGCGGCACAAAAGTTAGGTGCTAAAGAAATCGTCGATCCCCGCCCTTACACGGTTAAATCGATTACAGCTACATATAAAAAATATCCGAACATCGGTGTTCTGCTTCCTGCAATGGGATACGGCAAAGCACAGATGAAAGATCTGGAAACAACCATCAATAAAACAAAGTGTGATTCTGTAGTTATCGGTACCCCAATTGATTTGGGAAGATATATTAAGATAAACAAACCTCACACACGCGTAAAATACGACTTGCAGGAAATCGGTGCGATCACCGTTGAAACTGTGCTGAAGGAAAAAGGGATCATTTAAATCAATTGCACTTCCTGATTTATTAAAAGAGTTATCGCACTTGTGGTAACTCTTTTTTTATTGCCTTTAATTTATAAACTGACTAATTTAATTTATGTAAACGATTGGTAATAAAATCTTTCAAATAATTCTCTGCTTCTGTTCATAAACATTGGGGTTATATAATGTCATCAAAATCAGTTGTTGTTCTTTTTTTCATAGCAGCTTTAAATTCATTTATCTTTGCACAAAGTGAAGTCGCTATACCTTTTTTGTTGCTGCCTCTCTCCCCTTCATTAACTGCTATGGGTGCCACCGGAACTTCTCTTCCTACTGACGATCCATACGGATTTCTTTTAAATCCTGCTCAATTGGGATATACAAGCCAGACCACAAACATCTCTTATATCTTCCACCCTTCCAAAGTGAATTGGCTGGGCCTTGATCGGTTAAAACTTACTGGTATTGCTTTTAATCTTGGTTACAACTTTAAATATTTGGTGGGAATTCCTGTAAGCATTGGTTTTGGATTCTCAAATCCCGAATTAAATTTTGGGGATTTTTTTAGAACCATTAAGGGTAATCCAAATCCAATCAGCACATTTGAATCAAAGGATTTTTATTATGCTTACTCAGCCGGAATTGGTGTAGATTATTTTCTGCAACTTAGCGCTGGTATAACATACAAGGATATTACTTCAATACTTGCAGACTATCGAGGTGAATCGGACACATCTAACATTGAATTAAAAACTAACACATTGG
>BDSV01000069.1 GCA_002898075.1 bacterium BMS3Abin03 | reverse complement strand
CTACTGAATGAGAAATTACTATTCCGCATTTTCTTTCTTTTGAACAACTTGAATCTTCTTTTTAAGCATTTGGATCTCTTTTTGCTCTTCTTGCGTAGGTTTTACCTGTCTGAAATTCAACCCGGATTTTCTAATTGCAAAGCCGGTTGCCCTAGGCGGTGCGGTCATTTCATCGGTAGCGGCAACTTCAGTCTCAGTATCAGTAACGGTTGACTCCGGTGGAGCGGGTTCTTCACCTTCAACAAGAGATTTCTCCATTAACGGCGCTTCGCTCATCTTCATTTCATCTTTTTCTTCTTCAGCATCCGATCTTTTCATTTTTTCTTCATTCTTTAGCGATTTCTTGTCTATCATACCTGTATTCATATCATAATCAACCACAATCATATTTTCTCTTACCTTCGGCTGCATCATAAATGGATTTTCAGTTTCATCCGCAAACGGATTGAATACAAAAAACATTATTAGTGCTGCTGCTAATCCAAATGAAATAATTAATTTTGACGGAACAAAGAATTTCTTAACAAAACTTTCTTCCTTACTATATTTTTCCTCATTCAACCGTCTTTTTAAACCGGCTTCAAAATTCGGCGAAGCTTTAACCTGCTGCAACCCTTTAAGAGTTTTTATTACGTCTTCGTATTTCTTTTCATTATTTTCCATTTTTATATCACTCATTATAAATATCTTTCAGCAATTTCTGCAGTTGTGCCCGCCCCCTGTTTATTCTTGATTTGACCGTTCCTTCATTTAAACCTGTAATTTCGGATATCTCCTCGTAAGAAAGTCCCTGAACATCTCTGAGAATAACCACTTCCCTGTAAACTTCCTTAACTTTCAACAATGCTTTTTGAATTATCTCATCTTTAATTCCGCTGTCGGTCATTATATCGGGTCGGTACGATTCATCCGGTATATCGTACGTTTTATGCTCTTCCCCGTAATCGTTTATCGAAAAGAAACTTCTTCTCTTCTGTCTTCTGTATTCCGTTCGTGCAAGGTTGCCTGCTATTGTATAAATCCATGTGGAAAATTTTGCAACGCTGCTGTAATTATCTTTATAGCGGTAAAACTTTATCATTGTTTCCTGAACAACATCCATACAAGCTTCATAATTTCCTAAAAATCTGAACACATAATTTGTTAACGGATTTTTGTATCGCTGTACTAAAATTTCAAAAGCTCTTTCGTTTCCTGTCTGCTGAAATTCGGCAATCAGTTTTTCATCGGAAAGAGCATTAAGATTATTATCCATTAACCGTACTTATACTTGTGAATTGTTAATTATGTTTCATCCAGCCCGTAAATTAATTAAAAAAGGCGAGATTGAGAAAAATAGTTCACAGCTATTTTCCATAAAGACTAATTGCACATAAAAAAACGTGGGATAGGACAGTATCCTGCCGCCAATGACACAACCTTAAAAAAAACAGCACATTTATCATTACCGGCACCCGCGGCACAATCATTCTACAACGCGTAAAAAAATGTAATCTTTAACCCCGCAAATCCATCAACTTAAAATTTCAGAGATCAAAACAGTAACCAGATTCTTATTCTCCATCGAAGTGGTTTTGATTGACAGGTCTGCCTTCAGCAATGCACGAAAGGCATTCCTGATTTCATCATCGGAATAGATTGCCCGTGCCTGCTGGTAATCCTTATAATAAAAATGATGAGTGCCCACAATCCTTGCTGCTTGCTGGAGCGGGACGTTTTCCTTTTTTAATTCGCTCACGCGGGAAAGTCCTGTAAAATACTTTGTGAGCATAGCTACAATAAAAACGGGTTCCTTCCCGTTATTAAGCAGATTAAAAGCCACCTCGATTGCCTTATCTTTTTGCTTCTTACCGATGGCATTTTGCAGATCGAAAATCGAATGCTGCTTTAATCTCGAAGATAAATCTTTAATGTAATCAAACGTAATCTCCGTTTGATCATTCATAAATATCAAAATTTTCTCGAGCTGTGCTTCGATCAGGTTCCTGTCTTCACCGACCATATCGATAAGCACCTGCGCATTCTCGGATAAGATTGTCTTACCTTTCGCTTCGACCGATTTGATAAGCCAGCTAAGAAGATTTTTACCCTTCAGCTCCTTTGCTTCAAAAAGATAACCGTTTTGCATAAGAGTTTTATACGGTTCCGAAGTTATACTCGAAATGCTTCCGTTATGAACCACTACTAACACAGTAAAATCAACGGGGGATTGAGAATAACCGGCAAGCGGTTTTTTATCTTTTACTTTTTCAAACTCTTTTAAAATAATTAATTTCTTTTCCGAACCGAAGGGGAAGGACGATGCATAATCTAAAACTTCGTGAATTGTTTTGTCGTTCCCGTAAATAGTTTCCTTATCAAAATCAGATGTGATAAACGGGGAAGCAGCTTCCTTAACAGCTTTTACCGCACTCTGCAGTATAAAATAATCCTCCCCGAAAAAATAATATAACGGCTTTATGTTTCCTTTCTTTAAATCGGAAAGTACATCTAAAACCGATGGTGCTTTAGTCTTTGCCATTTTCAGATTTTATTTTTTCGTATTTGATTGCACGCAGAAGGAAGAAACCCAATCCTCCCCATACAAGACCAATTACGATAATCATAGTTATTATTGTGCTTAAATTCATCCGTTTATAATTTTATATTTTTAGCAGATGGAACTCGTTTCATATGTCTATAATTTCTTGTTTCGGTCATATGGAATTCGCATTATAATCATTCCTTTGTGTGTAAATATTTTTTCATGCTCGTTTCATACCATCAAATTAAGAATTATTTTTATTCAAAGTTCGCTTTACAATATACTTATTGGCTAAAATAAAAACTGTTAACACAGTTGCCCATTGAAAAATTGCCGTACCTGCGTTTTCTGCGTGAAAAGGATTCCACCATTCGGGGTCCCACGAAACGGAAGATATAAGCCACCAGGAAATTAAAATTACAACTTGTATCGGAATTAAAATTCCAATTACATAATTATACCATTTACCAATTTTAATATCGCTGCCCGCCCCGTTGATGACTTCTTTTCTGAATTTATCAATTCCGTATTTCCAAAGTATAAAAGCAAAGAAAGCACCGCTTAAAATCAATCCCACTCCCCATACCCAATCCTGGTTAGCCAAAAATCTCAAATCAATTGCAGATGGAATACCCAGCAAAAATCCGATGCAAGCTACAATTGCTATCGATCGTTTTCTTTTGAATCCGAAATCGGTTAATGTTCTTGTAGACAGCTCAACCATAGAGATGAGAGATGTGAAAGCAGCGAAGAAAAGAGCAAGGAAGAAAATCGATGCGAAGAAAAGATTAACTGCGCTACTGCCCGACATCTTGCTGAAGAGCAGCGGGAGATAAATAAAAGTCAATCCGGTATTCGCCGGACCCGATTGCGTAATTTGCTTCATCGCAATATCTGAATTCGGTACTAATGCAAACACCGTAGAGAAAATTGTAATTCCGGCAAGAATAGAAATGCTGTTATTTCCAAACCCTATTAGAGCGGCATTAAGGGAGATGTCTTCCGTATTTTTCATATAGATCGCATAAGCTAATATCAATCCCCAGCCCGCACCTGTATCCCACGCATTTTGAGTAAGTGCGTTCAGCCAGACTTTATAATCGAGTATAACATTTATATCGGGTGTAAAAAAATATTTTAGTCCCTCAACAGCATTCGGAAGAGTAACGGCTCTTACAAATAAAATAAGTAGGATAACGAGTAAAGACGGAACGAGTATCTTAGTAACCCGCTCTATCCCCTTTGTTATTCCTTTCATAACAACATAAGCAACAAACGAAATTGAGATGAAATGAAAAAGCAGCGGCTGATAACCGGAAGCAAACTGATTCCAGTATATCTCATAATCTACGGCTTTAAAAAGATCACCGGAAACTGCAGAAAAGAAATACCTTAAACACCATCCTGTAACAACGGAATAGTAAAACATAATTGCGGTAGCAACGAATACGACAAACGCTCCCATCCATCCATATTTTTTCCCTCCGATCTTAGCAAACGCGCCTACAGGTCCCATACGGGTCGATTTTCCGATGGCGAATTCGGCAATAATTAAAGGTACAGACCAGATAAGTAAAAATATTACCCATGGAATTAAAAACGAACCTCCCCCGTTCTTTGCAACAATGCGCGAGAACCGCCAGATGTTTCCAGTACCGACAGCAATACCAACGGTAGCAATAATCAATGCCCAACGTGATGAAAAAAACTCTTGCTGTTTCATCTGTTTCATCTATTTATAATTTTATAGTACGGTTAAATGGAACCCGCATTACAATAATTTTCTTTATGTGAGTATTCTTACATACTCGTTTCATAATGGATACAAATTATTTTTCGGGTTTTGGCAATGCTCTTTTTTCAATCGTTACTTTTTCCATTACAACATCCTTAATTGGTCTGTTATCCGGTTTAGAAGCATCAACCTTGCCGATTGCTTTAACCACGTCCATTCCGCTTATAACTTTGCCAAAAATCGTGTGATGTCCGTTTAGCCATGGTGTAGGTACAAGTGTAATAAAGAATTGACTCGTGTTGGTATTGGGACCGGAATTAGCCATTGCAAGCATACCGGGTTCATCAAATTTTAATTCGGGAACTATTTCATCCTCGAATCTGCCTCCCCAAAAACTCTCGCCGCCTCTCCCGGTACCGGTAGGGTCGCCGCCCTGAATCATAAAATTATCAATCACCCTGTGAAATATAACGCCGTTATAAAAACCCTTTTCAGCCAGACCGACAAAATTTTCAACTGTCTTAGGAGTTTTATCCGGATAAAGTTCTAACTCGATCGTACCCATATTTGTTTTTATCACAGCCACTAAAATTGAATCGCTCATAAGAATAGTTTCTTTCCCGTTATTAATATTATTTTTGTTTTGATTTTCGGAACAATTAACCGTAACGAATACGAACAGTGTGATAAACACGATTAAAATTTGTTTCATTTGTTTTTACCTCCTTATAGTATTATCAGTTAAATCAAGTTGAAGAATAAAATCTTTTGTTTTTTCAATTTAATATTTTCCCCGCAGCTTCCCTGCGCTATGGTTTAATAGCGTTACTTAGTAACAATGTAATTATTATTAATCCTAATATTATCCTGTAATAAACAAAAATAAACGTGGAATGCCTTTTTAAAAACTTTATAAGGAAATCAATTGCAAAATAACCGCTTACCGCTGCTGTTAATGTTGCAATTACCAAATTTATTACCATAGTTGTGTTTAAATATTTTATTGCTCCGAGCAATTCAAAAACGCCGCTGGCAAAAACTGCTGGAATGCTTAACAGGAACGAATATCTTGCAGCATCCGATCTTTTTAACCCGACAAACAAACCGCCCGTAATAGTTGTGCCCGAGCGTGAGGCACCGGGAACTAAAGCGAATGCCTGGGCTATTCCTATAAATAAAGAATCGATTAATTTTAATTCCTTTATTTCGCGCTTGTGCGCGGCTGCCTTTTCGGAAATTGCAAGTATAACGGCGAAGAGAATTAAGCTTACGGCAATGACATATAAATTTTTTGTGATAGATCCCTCGATAATCTCTTTCATCATTAAACCGACAACCACAACCGGGATAGTACCGACGGCGATCATCCATCCTAACCTCGAATTCAATGTTTGATCGGCATATCGTAAACGTTGTTTAAAATTATCTCGCAGAAAATCTTTTGTGATATTAATAATATCTTTCCAAAAGTATGAAAGAACAGATAACAACGTGCCTAATTGAATTACCGCAATAAAGGCGGTCCAATATTCGGGGTGTTGTTCGGAAATTAAATTTAAGAATTTTCCTGTAAGCGTTAAATGGGCACTGCTGCTGATAGGAAGAAATTCAGAAAGCCCCTGAATTAAACCGAGAAGGATGGCTTCGAATATGTTCAATTGGCAGCTCCGAATATGTACGTTACACCCAGGCGAACTCCGGTTGAAAAAGTATTGAAGTTTACATTATCAGAGATAATATGGTTATAAAGGGGTTCGCCGTTATATTCGGGCTCACCGTTAACATCATACCTCAGCTCCGCACCAATGTTTGCATAAACGTTGCCGCCAAGGAGTGTGTTCCCTTCGATTCGCATAATTCCCCCGAAACCTATAGAACTGTAATTAGTTATTGTTACAGTTGCAGCAGGTAACGATTCATTAACACTTGCAAACCGGACACCTAGCCCTCCGCCAAATTTGAAGTTATAACCCGCACCGGATATAACATAGTAAGCAAGAATCGAAGGCATAAAATTATTATAATCCAGTTCATATTTCCCGGTTAACTGTGTATTAGTATAAGAGTAAATTTGATAAGCCGTCTCTAGTGTTAATTCAAATGATTTGTTTAAAAACAATCCGCCCTCACCAGCAAAAATTACTGTAGAGATGAAACTTAATAACTGATTATTCTGAGGCGCAAAATTTTGATTTATATAATCCTGCATGGAAGGAATGCTTACAAAATTTATCCCCATTACTCCTTTGAGTTCGCCCTGTGCAAAAACCGGGCTGCCGATAAAAAGAAATATTATTACCAAGAACTTTTTTTTCATAAATCATCCAGATCTGCTTTAACTACTTTAAATATGTTATCATGCTGCTTATTCATAATAAAAAAGATTATTAAAGCAATAAAGATAAACAAAAAGTAAGAAATTATGTGAGTTAAAAATGCATAAGCCACACTGATTGTTTCGGGGAAATTGAAAAGTAAAACCAAAGTCGATTTTGCAAGCGTATGATAAGAGCCCATACCTCCGGGTGTAGGAATAACCACGCCGATTGCCGCAATACTCATCAGCACCCAGCCCATTTCGTAAGTTACCGGCTGCATGTAAAGCGTAAAAAATCCGATGTATGAACTGAGTGCATAAACAGCTAACAGCAAAATTGTTAAAAGAAATGTAAGCAGATAATTTTTCGTGCCTTTAAGAGCGGAGAAACCTTCAGTAAGCATTTCAAAAACATGCGCAAGTTTGTGAGCAAACTTCTGAGATATTTTACCAAATATTTTAACTATCCAACCGTAAAATTTTTCTTTAAAGCGAATGGAAAGATATATCAGCAGCAGGATAGACAGCATAACTATTGCAGCGAGATAGAGTGCGGTTTCGAGCCACGGGAAACTCTCATATAAATTTTTGCGCCAGATAAATGCCGAAACCAGCACTGCAAATCCCAGCGAAATAATATCAATTACTCTTTCAACTATTACAGTACCGAACATAGATGAGCGGGAAAGGTTTTCCCATCTGCCGAGCAGCACTGCACGGGTAATCTCCCCGAGTTTTGGTGTAACAGTGTTTACCCCGTACCCGACCATTAATGCGCCGAAGAGATGTTTGAATTTCGCATCCGGCTTTATTGAATAAATTATTACTTTCCAGCGAATGGTACGGACAACATGACCTAAAAGTATAGACACTATAAAAACGGCTATCCAGAATAATGAGGCGTTTGAGACAAGATTTAAAACTTCTCCGAAGTTTACATCATAAAAAGCAATATAAAGGAATACCCCGGCTAATGCTAAAGATAATCCGTAATTTAAAAATGTTTTTAATACAGATGAGTTTTTGATTTTATCTGAGGTCAATAATTTTGCTTCCTTCGGGTGGTGTGAACGAAAAATCCGTGTCGGGTAGATTATTATTTATTTTATAGTTGCTGAAAATCACTTCGGTTTTTCCCATTGTCGGATCGTCAACTATTACTTTGTCGATGAGAGATTCATCATTCAGCCATATTTTTACACTATCAAAATTGAACGTGTAAGTGTTCGGTATTAAAACAAGCACATCTTCGTTGTTAATGAATTCCGATTTTACTTCACATTCTTCCGGGTACTTGTAAATAATTTCATTTATAGAAAACACACCCGGATCACTTTCATCATAATTGCTTATTATAACTTTATTTTCCTTCTTGTTATAATTCCAGGTTGTTTCGCCGTTGCTTATAATAAGCAGCCGTTTAGTATCAATTCTAATTTTATTTTTCTTTTTAAAGAAAATTTTCCCGGACAGATAAGTTTTGCCGTTTGTTGATTGTGAAAAATTCGCGCTGAGATTGTCAACCGAATCGAACCTGTTTTGTAATTTATTTAAAAGTTCTTCACCGCCGGTTTGTGCGATTGCCGATACACAAAAAGAGATGCCGATCAATAAATATGCTAAAAGGTATTTCATACTAACTAATTCTTTTTGCTGTTTGACTACAAAGCCCTCAATAATGTTTCAAGCTGCTGCTCGTTTTCTATTAACACCTGCCTGGTTTTACTGCCTTCATTAGGTCCTACAATTCCGGCTTCTTCCAACTGATCCATTATGCGTGCAGCCCTAGAATAACCGAGCTTTAATTTACGCTGCAAGTATGAAACCGAACCTACCTGGCTTAGAACAATTTTTCTGGCGGCATCCTGAAACATCGGGTCGAGTTCTGCGAAATAACTTCCGGATTTCGAACTCTTCTTCTCATATATTGAAGGAAGATAATAAGGTTTTGAAAATGCAGGTTGCGTATAAATATAATTTGCAATTTTTTCTACTTCATCGGTAGAAATAAAAGCATTCTGAATTCTAATCGGTTTCGGTGAGCCGGTAGGCATAAAAAGCATATCGCCTTTACCGAGCAACTGTTCGGCGCCGTTCATATCGAGAATTGTACGCGAATCTATTTTTGTTGCAACCTGGTATGCAATTCTCGAACTAAAGTTTGCTTTTATAACACCGGTAATTACATTAACAGAAGGGCGCTGTGTTGCAAGCACAAGATGAATTCCAACCGCACGTGCAAGCTGTGCAAGACGTGTAATAGGTTCTTCCACATCTTTGCCGGCAGTTATCATTAAATCAGCCAATTCATCAACGATAACTATTATGTACGGAAGCTGGTGATGTTTTATCGATTCGGTATCGGGTGGTTTTGTTGATGGGTTGGATATCTTTTTGTTATAGTCAACAATATTTCTCACGCCTGCTTTTGCAAGTTTATCGTATCTTCGTTCCATTTCAAACTCGATAGATTTAAGCATAACAACAGCGTTCTGCGGAATGGTTACAATTTCTTCATCGAGGTCGGGAGAAACTGCAAGGTAATGCCGTCTTAATTTATTGTAAAAGGACAGCTCGATTTTCTTGGGGTCGATGAGAACAAATTTTACTTCAGAAGGATGCTTGGTAAAAAGTAAGCTGCTGATTATCATATTTATACCAACACTTTTGCCGGAACCGGTTGAGCCGGCTATTAAAAGATGCGGCATTTCCGAAAGGTCGGCTAAATAGACATCGCCGTTGATCATTTTACCCAGGGCAAGGGGCAGCTCTGCTTTTGATTCATAGATTTTTCCCAACACCGATCTTGCAGTTACAAGCGTTGCTTTCCTGTTAGGTATCTCAACCCCGATGGCTCCCTTACCGGGTATGGGCGCAATAATTCTTATTCCTCTGGCGGCAAGCGCAAGTGCAATGTCGTTTTCCAGTGAAACTATCTGACTTATTTTAACGCCGGGTGCCGGAACTATTTCGTATAAAGTAACCACGGGACCGGGAGTTACCGATATATCTTTAATGTCTATATTGAAGAGTTTTAACTTTTCTTTTAACAGGTTTGCATTTCTCTTTAATTCACTCTCAGCCACCTTAAAATTTTCTTCGGGCGCAATATCAAGCAAATTTAAATCGACCATTTTAAAGTTGATATTTTCTTCCCATGGATCGGGTAACTTTTCGTTTTCGCTATCTGCCGTTTTCCTTCCGGGAATTTCCCCGATTTTCTCAAGATCGACTTTCTTTCTCTCCTCTTCTAATATTCTATTCCCATTAGCGGGTGTTACTTCGTCCTTACGAATAATCCTTATATTAGTTTTAACTTCTTCCTGCTGCATCAACTCTTCCGCAGTTAGAGGGGCTTCTTTATCTTTCTTCTTTTTCTTATCCGTTCTCAGTTTCTTTATCTTTTCGAGGTTGTCTTCTTCCTTATTAATTTTTATCGATGTGCCTTCTTTTTCTTTAATCATTATTGATTGAATAGCGTTTCTGATTGCATAAAAAACTTTTTCTATTTTAATATCGAAAGCAAAAATAAGGAGGGCAACCATAGCACTGATAAGAAGCAGGATGCTTACAACGCCGCCTACCAAACCGCTTAATCTTATGCCGAGCATATCGCCAATTAATCCCGAGAACTTATCACTCTGAAAAACACCATAATGCTTGTGAAGGATGCCGAAAAAGCTTGCAATAATAATTCCCGATAGCAGAGAAAAATTTGAGATGTGAATCAGCAGACGGAACGAAATTCTTTTATAAAAAGAGATTCCCCAGACAAAGAAGATAAAAGGAAATACAATTGAAAAATAACCGATAGTATATCTAATGAGAAAAATTGAAAGATGCGCACCGATAATACCTCCCCAATTATAAATTTCCGAAGCTTTCGATACGGAGGATAAAAAACCGGCGAGATTTGCTTCATCCCGACCATCGTAAGAAACGATGCTGACAAACAAAAAAACCGAGAAAAGAATGAGAAGAATACCAAGTATCTTTTTTTTCTTTTCGGCTGAGATGCTAAAATAGCTGCTGCTGCTATCGTTTTTCTTCTTCTTATTTTTTTTTCTTTTTACAGACATTATCTAATTATCCGTTTTCTTTTAACCCGGTCGAACCATTTTCTCCTTCCCTCAAAGATTTAAGCGATGATCCGTCAAAATAAGGAATTGTTTCCGTAATGTTAAGCGCCGAACAATATTCAATATCATCGGCAAAGCCGTTGGCAAGCAATAATTTTCCATGTTCGGTGTTTCTCAATAAGCGATGAATATTCGAGCCGAAGCGTTCGTAAAGAACAACTGCCGCAACTGCTGAATCAGACATTTCAACTTTCTTTTTGTTTTTCCTCAACTCGGCTATAAGCATACCGGCACAAATTGCGTCTTCAAGCGAAAAGAAATTATTATTCCCGGCACAAAGCACTTCCAGATTTCCGTTTGACAGAGCAAGGTTTTTAGCAACTGCCGAAAGATTGTTAAAAGAGCAGACAAATAAGCTGCTTGAAAACTTGGCTTTAACAATTGCCCTTGTCCCGTTTGTCGAAAAGAAAACAATACTTTTACCGCCTACTTTATCATTAGTATATTCAAGCGGGGAATTACCGAGTGCAAACCCCTCGATCATCCGCGTATTTCTCTCACCGCCGAGCAATGTCTTCCCGCCGAACATTCCACCGGAAACTTTAACGGCAAACTCTACAGTTGCAACGGGTATTACCTCCTTAGCTGAGTTTGTTAAGGCAGTAACTATGGTAGATGATGCCCGGAGAACATCGACTACAACCGTCGTCCTGGTCGTGAAATATAGTTCATCTGCATTAACCGGGGAAAAGAGCACATTAATCCTCATAACACCCATTTTATATGTTTACAAAAGGAAGTTTTACTATTTCCGCAGGAATTTCTTTTCCGCGGATTAAAAAATTTACTTTCGTTCCTGCTTCTTTAAATCTTGTATCTACATAACCGAGAGCTATCGGTTTTTCAAGAACCGGGCTGATTGTGCCGCTTGTAATCGTACCGATTTTCTCACCGTTAAAAGTAATATCATAACCATGCCGGGGAAATGCTCTTTCATTCGAAGTTAGCGCTACCAGCCTTCTTTTTAATCCATCATTCTTTGCCTTTAAAATAGAATCCAGCCCGATAAAATTTCCTTTCTTAAGCTTGGTTATCCATCCCAGTCCCGCTTCGAGCGGATTTGTGGTTTTGTCAATATCATTACCATAAAGACAATATCCCATTTCAAGCCGTAAAGAATCGCGTGCCGCTAATCCCGCCGGCTGAATATCAAACTCTTTCCCGGCTTCGAAAATGCTGTTCCAGACTTTTTCGGCAACGGATTCATCGCCGGTAAAATATAATTCGTAACCAAGCTCGCCTGTATAACCGGTTCGGGAAATAATCATATCGACGCCGGCAATTTTATCTTTTCTGAAATGATAATATTCCAGATCAAGCTCTGTTTCCATTAATTTCTGAACAACCGCTTTTGAATTGGGACCTTGCACAGCAAGTAAAGAGAATTCGTCACTACGGTTTTTTAATTCGACACCGAACACATTATTATCTTTCATCCATTGAAAATCCTTATCGATATTTGCAGCGTTAACGACAAGCATATATTCATTTTCTGCAAGATTATAAACCAGAAGATCGTCGACTATTCCGCCGTCGGGATAACACATTACCGAGTACTGAATCCTCCCCGGGGAAAGTTTCGAAGCATCATTTGTAGTTATGTACTGAACGAACCCGAGCGCCTTTTCTCCCGAAATAAATACCTCGCCCATGTGCGATACATCGAAGACGCCTACGGAATTTCTAACGGCTTTATGTTCGGCTATTATTGAAGAATACTGAACCGGCATTTCATAACCGGCAAATTCAACCATCTTTGCACCGAGCTTATAATGTATCTGATTGAATTTCGTTTTTTTCATTTTCCAGTTCCATAATTAAAGAATATCTATTTAGATTTATCCGGAAGCTTCTCCCAATCGCTGAGAAATTTATCCAGTCCAACATCGGTTAGCGGATGATTGAATAATTTATTAATTACTGCAAAAGGTATAGTACAAACATCGGCACCTATCAGGGCGGCTTCCACAACGTGCAGCGGATGTCTTACGCTTGCAACTAAAACCTGCGTTTCAAAATCATAATTTCTGTAAATCTGTATTATTTGCGAAATCAAATCCATACCGGATGTGCTGATATCATCCAGCCGCCCGACAAAAGGACTGACATACGTAGCACCGGCTTTGGCAGCCATTAACGCCTGCGATGGAGAGAAACAGAGTGTAACATTTGTATTAATGTTTTCGTCGGATAATGTTTTAACTGCCTTAAGCCCCTCTTTAACGAGCGGAACTTTTACAACAATGTTTTTGTGAATAGCGGATAACTCCCGCGCTTCTTTTAGTATCCCGTTATAATCTGTTGAAATAACCTCGGCGCTTATGGGTCCGTCAACAATTTTAATTATTTCATCCAATAGCTGACGAAAATTCTTTCCTTCTTTTGAAACCAGCGAGGGGTTGGTAGTTACACCGTCAAGAATGCCCAATGATGCCGCTTCCCTGATTTCATCTGTATTAGCGGTGTCGATGAAAAACTTCATAGTATTGCTCCTATTATTTTAAGTTCGACTGTAAAATTAATATTTATATTCATTAATCCATTAATTTTGTAAGTTCTTCTCCTGTGTTAGCAGAGAAAAATTTAAATCTTCCCGGGTAAATAGATTCATCTTCTTCTAACTTTAATCTCATAAAAAACCTAAGCTGCAATTTTACAAGAGATTTTATTTTACCCTCTCTCAACTTAGATGCAGTTGCCGGGTTACATTTTATAATCAGATTCCTTTCCCTGGAATTTCTCTTGAGCTTTTTTAACCATGCTTCAATATCGTAAATCAGATGTGAATCTTTGGTTATCATTCCGGTGCCGAGACAAATGGGGCAAACATCCTTCATCGTCTGCATAATATTTTGTCTGATTCGCTGCCGGGTTATCTGTACGAGTCCGAAATCGGACATAGGCAGTATGGAAACTTTTGCCCTATCTTTTCTGAATTCCTTTTTAAGCTCGTCAAAAATCTTTTTACGATTCTTTTCCTCTTCAAGATCGATAAAATCAATAACAATAATTCCGCCGATATCGCGAAGCCGCATCTGTCTTACAATTTCCCTTGCAGCTTCCAGGTCGGTTCTCAGCGAGTTTTGTTCCTGCTCCCTGCTCTTAGCATACCTTCCGCTGTTTACATCAATAACAACCATTGCTTCGGTATGTTCAATTATAAGATATCCGCCGCTCGGCAGGGGAACTTTTCTTCCCATTAATGTATTAATCTGCTTGTCGATATTAAATTCATCAAATATGCCCCGCGAAGATTTATACAGTTCAACCTTATCGAGCATACCGGGCTGAACCATTTTCACATAGTTCTTAATTTCCCTGAATAATTTTTTCGAATCGATGAATACTTTTGAAACTTCCGAATTGAACAAATCTCTTATAACGCTAGACGTAGTATTAAGGTCTTGATATATTAATGCGGGCGGAGTTTCGGATTGTGCAGTTTCTTTAATTTCTTCCCATTGCTTCAGCAGATTCTGCAAATCGTCTCTCATTGCCTTTTCGGATTGATGCTTTGCAACAGTACGAATAATCAAACCGAAATTTTTAGGTAGAATGCTTCGTGCTATGTAGCGTAATCTTCTTCTTTCTCTAAAATCTGTAATCTTCTTTGAAATACCGGTTTTATTATCGTAAGGAAGCAGCACACAATATCTGCCCGGAAGCGAAATCGACGACGTAACCCTTACACCCTTATTGTTAACCGGTTCTTTTGTGATTTGAACAATAATTTCCTGCCCCTTAAAAAGTTTCGGAACAGATTGCCGGTTATCACTATATCTGTCATTCTGATTTGATGAGTTATCCTCATCGTCGTCGACAGGAACATCTTCGCCAAGCATTTCCTGTATCTGATGTGTTCTTTCTCCAATATCGGAGAAGTGCAGGAAGGCATCGTGTTTCATACCGATGTCTATAAATGCAGCCCGGATACCCGGAAGCACCCTTGCTACTCTACCAAGATAAATATCCCCAACCATTCTACGGTTTTCAGGATAGTCAACAAAAAAGTCGACTAAATTTCCATCTTCCGTAATAGCTACGCGTGTCTGGGTAGAAGTTGAATTTATAATAATTTCTTTTACCATAGAAACCAAACTCTTTTAATGAAATATTAAATTCCATTTGTAAAACTTTATCGTCCGGTCCCGCATAACATAGATACACCTGTTCAAAGAACAAGATTCCGATAAGAAAAACCGCAAGGGTTAATTGTATGAAAAATGTTTCATTCATAAATGCGAGCCGTTTAATTAATTATTGATATAAAATTTTAGAAACTTAATATCTCCCATAAAAATATAAAAGAGACGGCTTTGCAGTTAACCGCCTCTTTGTTAATTACTTAATTCGTGGTCTTTTTTATTAATTCTTTTCTGCTAAGCGAATACTTACCGTTATCAACCTTAAGAAGTTTAACCGTAACTTTATCGCCGGGTTTAAAGTAATCGGATACCTTTTCAACCCGTTTGTTGTCAATTTGTGAAATATGAAGAAGACCCTCTTTACCGGGTAATATTTCAACGAACGCACCGAAATCCATTATCTTGGTAACTACACCTTCGTATATTTCACCTACTTCGGGTGTTGCTGTTATCTTACGAATGTACTCTTTACATTTAACAGCATTTTCCTGATCCGGCGATGCAATATTAACCGTTCCGTCATCTTCAATATTTATATCGACTCCAAATAGCCTTTGAATTCCCTGTATTGTTTTTCCGCCGGGACCAATAACAACACCAATCTGATCGGTTTCAACCCGCATAGTTATAAGTCTTGGTGCATACGGTGAAAGGTTTTCTCTCGGCTTTGCAATAGCTTCGTCCATAATACCGAGTATGTGCATTCTTCCATCCTTTGCCTGGTGGAGCGCTTTTTCCATAATCTCAAAAGAAATACCCTGAATTTTAATATCCATCTGGAATGCGGTAATACCGTCGGATGTTCCGGCAACTTTAAAATCCATATCACCGAAATGATCTTCGTTGCCCAGTATGTCCGAAAGAACAGCAAATTTATCGCCTTCCTTTATCAATCCCATAGCAATTCCGGAAACCGATTTTCTCAACGGGATCCCGGCATCCATCATAGCGAGCGAACCCGCACAAACAGTAGCCATAGAAGAAGAGCCGTTCGATTCGAGAATATCCGATATAATTCTTACCGTATAAGGGAACGTAGTCTCATCAGGGAAGACAACTTTTAATGCTCTTTCCGCGAGATTACCATGACCAATTTCTCTTCTGCCTACACCGGTCATTCTTCCAACTTCTCCAACACTAAAAGGCGGAAAGTTATAATGGAGCATAAACTTCTTCGTGTAACCTTCAGTAAGCCCGTCAATTATCTGCTCATCGCTTTTTGTTCCAAGCGTAACAGAGGTAAGACTCTGGGTTTCGCCCCTTGTAAACAAAGCAGAGCCATGAGTTCTCGGCAATATACCGATCTCAACATTAATGGGTCTTACCTGCTCAGTGTTCCTTCCGTCGAGCCGGATCCCTTCTTCCAGGATTCTCTGCCTCATCATATCCTTTTCAATATCGTGTATCATCTCTGCGATAACTTTTTCCTGTTCGGGATATTTTTCCGCTAATTCTTCCGATACAGCAGCAAGCAGTTCCTTATTTGCTTTGGATCTTTCATCTTTTGTAAGAACTGAATAGACGATTTGTTTTTGTTTTTCTTCAGCCAATGAATAAACATCGTTCTTAAGCGATTCGTCTATTTCTTTTTCGGGAACATTCCATTTTTCTTTACCGACTTGTTCTCTCAGCTCTATTTGTAAATCGACCAATTTTTTAATTTCGGTTTGAGCAAATTTAAGTGCATTCAGCAAATCAGCTTCGTTTACCTCTTTGCCTTCACCCTCAACCATAATTATCGACTCGGCAGTTCCGGCAACAACTAATTCGAGATCGCTAATTTTAAGCTGCTCTTCGGTCGGGTTTACAATAAATTCACCGTCGAGCTTGCCTACTCTTACAGAAGCAATTGGACCGGCAAACGGAATCTCCGAAATTGACAAAGCTGCAGAAGCTCCGCAGACACCGAGAACGTCGGCATCATTTTCGCCATCATAAGATAAAACGAAAGCAACAATTTGAGTTTCGTTTTTAAAATCTTTCGGGAAAAGCGGGCGAATCGGTCTATCGATAATCCGCGCACTTAAAATTTCTTTTTCGGAAGGACGACCTTCTCTTTTAATAAAACCACCGGGGAATTTACCGGCAGCGGATGTTTTTTCCCTGTATTCTACCTGCAGCGGGAAAAAGCCCCGATCTTCTTTTGCCTCTTCCGAAGCAACGGCGGTAACCAATACCATTGTGTCTCCATAGCGAACCATAACCGAACCGTTTGCCTGTTTTGCAAATCTGCCGGTTTCAATAGAAAATGTTCTTCCGCCTAATTCAATTTCTTTTTTAATAATCATTTAAAACCTTACTTTCTTATTTTCAATTCTTTAATAATACTTCTGTATCTTTCGATATCTTTTGCAACGAGATAATCCAATAATCTCCGTCTTTTACCTACCATCATTAGTAATCCCCTTCTCGAGTGATGGTCTTTTTTATGTACTTCGAAGTGTTTCGTGAGATCATTTATACGCTTTGTGAGCAATGCAATCTGCACTTCCGGTTTTCCGGAATCATTCTCGTTTTCACCGTGCTTTTTGATTATCTCAAGCTTTTCTTCGTTTGTCATTTTATAGATCCTTTATTTTTGTTATACGATATAACCCCAGTAACCGCAACCGGAGTTAATTATTTATTTTAGATAAAACTTCCAAACCTTTTTGTTTGTCTTCATTCATTTGCTTTACAAGTTCTTCCGCCGAATCGAACTTTTCTTCTCCCCTGATCCTTTCAATTAAATTAACCTTAACATACATACCGTAAATATCTTTGTCGAAATCGTAAACATAAACTTCGGGCACTACTTCGCCGGCATCATAAAAAGTAGGGCGTTTACCTATGCTAAGCAAACCATATTTTTTATCGTTGTTTATTATAAACTCCACAACGTATATACCGATTGCCGGCAGGAGCTTATCTTCGTCTTCTATTTTCAGATTAGCGGTTGGAAATCCGAGTTTCCTGCCGCGCTTATCGCCTTCAATTACTTTGCCTCTGAAGGAATAATACCTTCCAAGATATTTATTGGCTTTGGCTATATCACCTTCCAAAAGCGCATTACGAATTTTCGAACTGCTGACTACAACCTCGCCGATTTTATATTCGGGTATTACTTCAACATTAAAACCCGACTTCTTACCTTTCTCGATAAGAAAACCGATGTTACCTCCTCTGCCCTTGCCAAAATGATGATCATAACCGATGATTACATCCTGTACCCCGACACCGTTTACAATATATTTATCAACAAATTCATCGGGTGTCTGCCGGGAAAATTCTTTAGTAAAATTAATCACCAATAAATTTTCAATACCCAACGATTCGAGCATTTCTGCTTTTTCCAGCGGTGTGCTAAGAAGCTTTAGCGGCTCGCTGCCTTTTATTACATTGCGCGGGTGCGGATAAAAAGTAACAACAAAACTCCTGCTCCCGGTTTCGACTGATTTATTAATAACCGCATCGATTATTTTTTTATGTCCTAAATGAATACCGTCAAAGGTTCCCAGCGTAACAACACTATTATCATCGTGTTTTACTTCAGACAAGTCATGAAATATTTGCATTCTATATAATACGTAATAAAACTAATTAATTTACTTTTTAATAATTGAAAAATAAACAAAACAGTTCGATTATTTTTTTTCTAACTGCGGCATCGACCCGACTTTTTGAATAAGCTCTTTAACTCTTAGCGCATCATTAACGTTATAATCACCAATTTCAGTTCTTCTTAAGCTGCTCAGCACCGCACCGCAGCCGAGTTTTTCGCCAAAGTCATTTGCAATTACTCTTATGTAAGTTCCTTTTGAACATCTTATTTCGAAATGAATATCGGGTAAATCTATTTTTTTTATTTCAAATTTCGATATATAAACCCTTCTCGGTTCACGCTTAACAACTTTTCCTTTTCTTGCCAGGTGATAAAGTTTTTGCCCCTTTACCTTGAGTGCCGAATACATCGGCGGTACCTGAACAATTTCACCCAAAAACCGATCCCTTACAGATAATATTTTTTCTTCGGTTAAATCTTCCGGCACATCATTTTCCGTTATCTCTGTTTCCGTATCCATAGACGGGGAAGTTTTACCAAGCGTAATTATGCCTTCATAAGTCTTATCGAGATTCTGAAACTCCAACATCTTTTTTGTGCTCTTGCCTGTCAGAATAATCAGCAAACCGGTTGCAAGCGGATCGAGTGTGCCGGTATGCCCTACTCTTCTTATATTGATTGCCTTTTTAATTTTATAGACCACTTTAAATGAAGTCCACTGCGGCGGCTTATCAATCAGAAGTGTTTCGCCCTCACTAAAATCGAGCAATGAAAAATCATCAGTGTGTTTTGTTATCATCCTCTTTATGAATCTTTTCTATGATTCCCTCAATCTTTTCAACGTAATCCAACGTGTCGTCAATAAAAAATTTCAGTTCCGGCGTAAATTTTATTCTAATTCTATGAGCCAGCTCGGAACGAATAAACCCCATTTTTGTTTGAATTCTATCCAGAACGAGTTCGCGCTTTTCCTTTTCGAAAACAGAAAGATAAATTTTTGCGATCTTCAGATCGGGGCTGACTTTAACATTTGTAATAGTGATGAAACCGTATTTCGGTTCCTGAAGCTTTTCCAGGAATATAAGACTAACCTCTTCTTTAATAAGTCTTTCAACTTTATCTGTTCTGTGTGATGCCATAACGAAACCTGCTTTTACAATAATTTTAGAACTTAACTAAGGGTTTTCTTAGTTTCAATTAATTTATATGCTTCAATTATATCGCTTACTTTAAGGTCGTTGTAGCCCGTTATATTCAAACCGCATTCATACCCTGAATCAACTTCCTTAACATCATCTTTAAATCTTTTTAAGCTTCCTATTTCACCTTCGTGAATGGCAATACCATCTCTTATTAATCTTATCTTATCATTTCTTGTGATCTTACCATCTAAAACATAACACCCGGCAACCGTTCCGATTTTCGGAACTTTAAATGTCTCTCTAATCTCAAGCGTAGCAACTACTTCTTCCGAAACAATTGGAGAGAGCAATCCTTCCAGTGCCGATTTAACTTCCTTGATGGCATCATAAATTACATTATAAAGTCTTATATCAACCATTTCCTTTTCGGCAAGTTTTCTTGCGTTTATATTCGGTCTGACATGGAACCCTATAATAATTGCCCTCGAAGCCGCAGCAAGCAAAACGTCGCTTTCCGAAATGCCGCCTACTCCTTTATGTATAACTTTTACAACAACTTCTTCGGTGGATAATTTCATAAACGAATCAGACAATGCTTCAACCGAGCCGTCAACATCGCCCTTAACAATAAGCGGTAATTCTTTTACACCGCCGATGCTGATCTGCCTGGCAATTTCATCCAAAGTAATAAGATGAACCTGTTTATGATCCTGTTCTCTTTTCAGCCGCTGCCTCTTTAACCCTATATCGCGGGCAACTCTTTCAGATTCTACAACAACAAAGGTATCACCCGCCTGCGGTGCTCCTTCAAAGCCGAGAACAAGCACAGGTGTCGAGGGTTTAGCGCTTGTAACCTTCCCGCCTTTTTCATCGAACATTGCTCTTACTTTACCCTGAAATATTCCGGCAACGAAAGGATCTCCAATTTTCAGGGTGCCTTTTTGCACGAGGATCGTTCCTGTTATGCCTCTTCCTTTATCAAGCTGTGCTTCAACCACAGAACCGCGGGCTTTTCTATCGGGATTAGCTTTAAGATCGAGCATTTCAGCTTCTAGCAGTATCTTTTCTAATAGCTGCCCGATATTGGTACCGTCTTTTGCCGATATTTCCACACATTGATATTTACCGCCCCAATCTTCAACAAGGATATTTCTATCGGCAAGCTGCTGTTTGATTTTATCCGGGTTGGCTCCGGGCTTATCAATTTTATTTATGGCTATTATTATCGGAACTTCCGCTGCCTGGGCGTGATTTATTGCTTCAACTGTTTGAGGCATCACGGCATCGTCAGCGGCAACAATTAGAACAACAATATCGGTTAGCTGTGCACCCCTGGCTCTCATTGCAGTAAATGCTTCGTGACCGGGAGTATCGAGGAAGGTTATAAACTTACCGTCTTCCATTATCACTCTGTAAGCACCGATATGCTGCGTAATACCACCCGATTCGCCGCCGACAACATTTGTCCTTCTAATATAATCGAGCAACGATGTTTTACCATGATCGACATGACCCATGATAGTAACAACCGGCGGTCTCGGCTTCAGCGATTCATCTTCATCTCCTATATCTTCAAGCACATCCGCAGTGTATTCCTCCTGAAATTCTACTTCAAACCCGAACTCATCGGCTACGAGCGTAATTGTTTCAACATCCAATCTCTGGTTTATCGAAACCATCAATCCAAGCTCTATACATTTAGATATCACTTCATCAACGGGTACTTCCATAAGGTTTGCGAGTTCTACTACGGCAATGAACTCATTAACTTTTATTTTCTTTTCATCAAGAGATTTCTGTTCGAGCATCTCTTCCTCTTTGGCTTCACGCTCTTTACGTTTTCTCTTTCTTAAATTAGCTCTGTTTGCCGGTGTAGAGTCATCCATGCTAAGGAGTGTTTTTCTAATTGCTTCTTTAACTTCTTTCTGATTAATTTCAAACTTTTTAACTTTCTTCTTTTTGCGTGCAACCGGTGATTCATCCGCCACGGTTCCATCGCTTTTTTTCTTTCTCCGGCGGCGTTTTTTCTTCTTCACGCCTTTTTCTTCTTCCTCTTTCCCGGTTTTTACTTCACCTTTCTTTTTACTCTTTTTCTTCTTTTCTTCTTCGAGGTCTATCTTCCCTATCACTTTTAATCCGCGTGGTTTTTTCCTCTCTCTCTTCTTTTCCTTTTCGTCTTTTACTTTTTCCTTATCCGCACCGGTAATATCTTCTTTCTTTTTAGTAGTTTTTTCCCTTCCCTCTTTATCTTTTTCTTCTTTAGTTTCTACAGAAACATCAACTATTTTTATATCTTCAGGTACTGAAGCTTCTTCCTCGGTCTCTAATGTAATTTCCTTTTCAGCGTCCTGGGCTTTTTCTTCTTTCTTCTTATTGAACTCGGCTAATTTTCTATAATGCTTTTCGGCTTTTTCAATCTCTTTTTTGAAGTGTTCGGTAATATCGGCAATCATTTCACCGGTAAGAATAGACTGATGAGTCTTTACCTTATAACCTTTACTCTGCAAGAATTCAATTAGATTGGCTGCTGAAAGGTTATATTCAGAAGCTAATTTGTAGATTCGTATTTTTTTCTGTTTGGTTTCAGCCATTTTTTTTGTACCTGCTTCCTAAGTAATTATTCTTCCTCGTATTGAGATTTAATAATTTCCAAAATTTCGTTTACTTTATCTTTATCGAAATCTTTTATTTCTGCTAATTTTTCGGGTCCGGCGGTAAGAACTTCGAGCGCAGTATCATACCTGTTATTGATCAAAATTTCATACACATCTTTACCAAGTTCTTCCTTAAGATCGATAAGTTCAATATCCTCTTCATACTCTTCGAACGGTTTTTCTTCTCTTAGAATTTCTATTTCATAACCGGTGAGCTTCATTGCAAGTCTTATATTAACCCCGTTCCTGCCAACTATTAAAGACACCTGATCGGAGTTTGCGGTAACAACGGCTTTTTTTTCTTCTTCATCGATTTCAATATTTTTCAGCTTAGCCGGTGCAAGAGATCTTTGAATGAACAATACTGGGTCTTCGGTATAATTAATTACATCGATGTTTTCATTATTCAACTCACGAACAATAGCATGAATTCTAACACCTTTCATACCTACACAGGCACCAACCGCATCGATCCTTGCATCCTGAGATTCGACCGCAACCTTAGCTCTTTCGCCGGGTTCTCTTGCAATAGCGTGTATCTCGATTATTCCGTCATAAATTTCGGGTATTTCAATTTCAAATAGTCTGCGAAGGAACATATTATCGGATCTTGAAATTATAATCATCGGACCGCTGTTTGTTTTCTTCACTTCTTTTACGATTGCACGAATCGTTTCGCCCTTTTTATATCTCTCGAACGGAATCTGCTCTGAACGCGGCAGCAGCAATTCGTTCTTGTTGTGGTTAACAAGAATATCATTCTTTCTTATCTGATAAATGTCGCCGACTACAATCTCACCCATAAGTTCTTTGTATTCATTATAGATAATTTCTTTTTCAATTTCGCGTATCTTTTGATTAAGACTTTGCTTTGCGAGTGTAATAAGTCTTCTTCCCAACGAAGCAAGGTCAATTGCCTCTACATATTCATCACCGACTTCCAATTCGTCTTCGTTACCGCGCTTATTAATCTCATCAATACTTATCTGTGTTACAGGGTCTGTTACTTCATCAACTATTTCCCTCTCGAGGAATATTTCTATATCACCGCGGTCCATATTAACAACCACATCGTATTTTACTTCTTCGCCATATTTTTTCTTAACAAGCAATCCGAATATATCTTCGAGTATTCCGGCAAGAATATCTCTATCAATGCCTTTCGACTTTACCATATCGGCAAAGGATTCTACTATTTCACGATTCATTTTAAACGTTCTCCTTCAAGAAAAACTTATTTTTACTTCTGCTTTAATTATTTTATTAAAATTTACAACCAATTCCTGTTTAACTTTAAAAGTTAAAAGTTCACCATCAATTTTTATAAGCTTTCCTATGAATTTTTTCTTTTCTTCACCCGTTTGATAAGTAATATCAAACGTTCGGTTAAGATGTTTGGGAAATTGTTTGAGAAAAATCAATGGTCTGTCAACTCCGGGAGAAGAAACATCCAATCTATAACGAGTTTTTATAAGTTCTTTCTCTTCAAATATTTTATTTATCAACCTGCTAAACTCAGCACAATCATCGGCAGAAATATTTTTTTCGCCGTCAACAAATATTTCAATCACCCTGTTTCTTTCATTTCCCCGTAGTATAACATCAATTAACAAAAGATTTTTTAAATCTGCAACTTTCCCGGCTATTTTAATAATATTTTCTTTAAGCGAATTCATATAAACAAAAATCGCCCTAAAAAGGGCGAATTGTAGTTAACAAAAATATACTTTATTTGAAGAATAAGCAAGGAATTAAACTTTATCCGTTTGGCTTATTCTTCTTTTTCCTTGTTTTTATTCAATTTGGGCAAAAAATAACCGATAGCCATTCCAAGCGACAGAACCAAAATAAGTAAAATAATAAGGGAAGCTTTAAAATCCCAGAATAGTACCTGTAAATTCACAAGAGTGGTATTTTGAACGATAATAATTATAGCCAATACAACCAGAATAATTTCAAATATCATTTTTACATTTTTACTCATTTCTCATCCCTTCGTTATTTCTCTTTTTTTACAAATTGGTTTTCGGATTTTGGTTTTTATTATAAACTCACATCTCTTAAATAAATAAAGAGGAGTTTATAGTAAAATCCGAAAACCAATTAAAACAGTATATGTTTCTTAATGAAGTTATTGTGAACCAAGTATTTTTAATGTACATCTCCTCCTGCCGGGAAAACATTTCAATATATGATTCACTGAATCGTCGGAATATTTCAAGATATAATATGCTTTATAAAATTCCGCCGGGACTTATTCAGAAAGCAGCTTCATCTTTATAGATTCGGTTTTCTTGTTTACTTCCGCTCTTTTTTCATCTGTTAGTTTTAACTTTTGTATGTCAACATATTCATCTAAAGCTTCTTCGTACAAACCTTTATTATAAAGAATGTTCGCAAAATAAATTCTGTACGAAGGAATGTTTTTCGTGCCGGGATATTTGCGAAACGTTTCTCTCGCTGCAACTACCGCCGATTCTTCAAACCCATTACCGGCTAATTCAACAGCACCATTCAGTCTCTTAATACCGAAATCATTCGACTTAATTATAGGTTTATTATCTTTCCCTGTTTCAGTTCCGTAAACTGCCGTGTTGTCTGAATTTTTTTCAATTTTCTTCGGGGCGTTCATTATGTCTTCCATCGCCAATGCAAGTAACAGCTCATCAATATCCATTGTTTTAATATTACTTACTGAAACAGCAGCTAATTCACCTAATTTAAACTGCTCGTTTTCACCTTTGAGCAAAACCGATGAGTTACTGCCCGTCGAAATTACAACATCATCTCCAACGGTATCTCCGGCTTTGAGCGATACCCAGCTTTCACTGCCGCCCTCCTGATATTTAACATCACCGGAAACAGACTCAACTACAAATGTCTGAGCCGGAACAACGCCTGCTAACAGTAATACAAGGATTAATTTTTTCATTTTATCACCTTTTACAATTTTAATAAACATCTATTATTTCTACTTTGCCGGTTGCTATACCTAAATTACTTATTGCTTCTTTATTAAACTTATCTGCGCCGTCACTCCATGCTGTTTCAAAATCGGTTAAAGATGTGGTTTCTACCGGCAGCCATACTTCGTCTTTTCCCTCGAGGCTTTCCCTTATAAAATATTTTGTATCGTTATTTGTTATAAGCGATGCCTGATCGGGCGAAAGTTTTGTGTTGAATAATACATTAACATGCCTCACTGTGCCGTTTGTTTTATAATCTACAAGTGCGGTCTGAATTCCTATACTTTCTAGCAGTGAACTGTAACCGACACTAAGGTCGTCGCAATCGCCGCCTTTCAATTCAAAAGTTTGATTGGGAAACTGAACATACTCGCCGGTAGCACGCGGGTCTGATATATAAACAAGACGGCTTACAAAATCATTAAATAAGATTCTGGCTTCGTAAAAAATTTCCAGCACATTCGGAAGTGTGTCCAGCTCGGATTTGTGCTTACTTAAAATCTCTTTCGCATGGTTCATTGAAAAATCTATATCCTTCCGGATGAAATAGCGAAGATTACTCACTCTTCCGTCCCATGAATTAACGCTATTTACAAGTAACGCCTTTTGAAATTGATCATCCGGCTCGTCGCCTTTTGTTTCAACGTAAAAGTCTGCATACGATAAAGATGTTTTTTCCGATTTATAGGATTCCGGGATGATAATATAAAACGGGATCCGCGCTGTGTCGTAAGGTGCAATTGCTGAAATAGGCGATTGGATTTTTCCCTCGTTAACACCTTCAATTTTTGAAGACGGCTTAACGGTAATATACTCACCGGTTAAATTAACAACCGTTCCATAAGCATACGGATAATTAATATAGTTACCGGTAAATGTGGGGTAAATATCTTTTACAATTTCAACATCAATAAATTTTACTGCTTTTTCTGCAACGGTGTTTATATTGAACGAAACCGTTAAAAGTACTTTATCAAAGCTGTATGGATTGTTTATTACATTACTAATTCCTTTATTAAGGAAACTGCTAACACCATGTTTTACTTTTCTGTCGGAGAAGTATTTAACACCGGAAATAAACAACTCGAATATATCGCCTTTATAACTGACGGATGGAACCATTCCAGCTATATATGGTAACTGCAATTTATCGTGGAAAATTGTTAGCCCGAAGCCAAAATTACTTGCATAAGCATTTAAGCTTGCCTGGAAAGAGCTTGATGTTTCATAAATTAAGTTCACCCCTATAGGTTCCGCAGGCATCCAGCCGATACCTATCAAAGCCCCTATTTCTCTTTTTATCTCGAAATCCTTAAAGTCCGGGTTGCTCGCTTTTTCACCAAAGTTTAAAAGGTTTACCGATGCAGCGGTTAGTGATAAATTATTGTTCAACATATAATTTACACCCAGGTCACCTTTCCAAAAGTTTACATCTTCATTGATGCTTTCCCTTACAAGATACAGCGTATCATCAAAAACCGGTGTAACAATCTCCTGGTTAAAATTTTGGTTGAAAAACCTAAATGTAAAACCGACATTCAAATCATCCGAAAATTTGTAAGAGTAACCGAGACCGAATAATTCCTTGTATGTAAAATCAGCGGTAAGAGATTGGGATGTGCTGTCTTCAACAATTATAGATTCTCCGGTATTAAATAAAAATTCCTTTTGATAACCGGGAGTGAACCTTGCTGAAAGATTATGGCTGCCCAAAGTTTTTGATAAAGATATGCTGTAAATATTCGAATTCAATTTGCCGGAAAATTCCACTCCGTAAACAAATGAAAACCCCCAATCTTTAAGATGCGAATAATTAGACGGATTACTTTCGAAACTATATAAGGGAGTATTATAGTTGGGTGATAAACCCCAATACCCGTTAAACCCAAATGAACTTTGGGAGAATATGTTTATACTCGTAATCATGGTTACTATTGCTGTAATTACTATTATTCTCAAGGAATATTTACTACTATGCTATGAATACTTTGTGATGAAATATAAAGATCATTGTTATCGTTAACCTGTTCGAAGTGCTCAAACCTGCGTATAAAAGTAAATACCAACCTATCAAACCTTTCAAGAGGTATTTTATATATAAACCTTGCAGGCATCAACAACTCACCGTCATCTTTTGTGCGCACTCTGTAAAGCGGCATAATAATTTGCCTGTCTCTCAATCTTGCACCGATTACAATAATAATTTTTTTATTACCCACTTTATTCCACCGCAGTAATGCTCTTAAATTTCCGGCGGCTCTTTTGCCCATTATGTTTACAGTACCTGTTATTTCTTCGGGGGTTGGAATATTGAATTCGGTATCGGATCCGGGAACCAGATGAAACTTAAAATTAATAAATGAATCATATCTATAATGAAATTGGTCCATTCCCCCATGCCTTCCGCTGTAAAGAACATATTTTTTACCCAATAATGTGTCTCTTAAAACGCCATTATCCCTGTAACGAATTCTGAACAGAACCTTTCGGGCAGTTATATTATCGAATTTTATAATGCCGGGAGTTATTGTTTCATAAGCTAAGAGACGCCCGTCAGAATAGAGAATAGGTTTCGATTTGTCAAAGAAAATTGTTTGCGCGAATGAGAACCGGTCGGTTTGATCATTTATGCCGGTAACTTTAATTCCGGAAAGAGCAATAATATTCGCCAGCCCTGTTATATCCTGTGTAACACCGGTTGTATCAAAACCATTGCTGTAATATTCATTATTTATATCTTTACTAAGAATTTCATATTCAGCTTCGCTGCTATCATTAAAAAACTCAGTGGGTGCCGGTTTATCACAGCCGAATAAAAATAATCCGACCGACATAAAAAACAGATATGTAATTAACTTTTTCATCTCTCTATGCAAATTATAATTGAACAACTATTTAATCAAACTTAAAAACAATTACCCTTCCGCTAAAATAGCTCCCCCTCCCTTAAAAAAAGAGAGGGGGCTGTGGAGAGGATACGATTAAGGAATCGAATCAGTTTATGGATGTACAAAATACGGGATACCCCAGGATTCAGATTCAACCGGGGTCGAATCATCAAACACTACCTGCCGCGGCATTGCAGTAAATATTGCATGATAAAAACCGGGGAATTGATGTGTTGTGTATGTTTGCTCATAAACCTTTTCGAATCCATTACCTACCGGAGTTGAAGAAATCAAATCGAATAACTTCTTAGCCCTGTGATGTCCAAACCTGTTTGCTCCATAAGTTAGCGTAACAAAATCATCTTCTTCATAAGCGCTGAATAGTTCTATTCTGATAAGCACAGATTCACCGCGCCCGATAATTGGTATGCGTCTCCACCATCCCCATCCTCTTCTCAGATAGTAATCATTCGGAGAATCAACTACCAAAGTATCACCGTTTGGTAAAAAGACGGTCAGCTTGGTAATATCAATGTTCGGACTTTGAGTACCACCTTCGGGAAGTGAGATAGCGGCTATAATCCAGTTCCTCAACGGAAAGTTTGTATTCGCAATTTTCCTGAAGATAATATTTCTGGTTATAACGGCAGTGAACGGTTTTTTAATTACTGTATCGGGAATTGAGCTTGTAGAATCATAAGACGCAGCAATAAACAGTAAACCTTCGAATGTTTTTGTAAGTCTGCCGTAAGCAATTGTATCGCCGGAGAATGTGATATTAAGATTCCTATTAACCAATCTCATCCTTTTACCTACTCTAAAAGGATATATCTGTTCGTCAACTTTACCCAGGAAGTCCATTAAACCATCTTCGTTATAATTAACATCAAACGAAGTGAGGGATGAATCCTGTTCAACTAACTTTTCCAGCGCCCCCTGATCGGTAGTCGGTTCACCGTTATTCTGTGGTTCAACAGTCATCTCATCCTGGCATCCTGCGAAAAAAGCCAGTACCCCAAGTATAAGCAGAGGAAGGAAAAACTTCTTAATGAATTTTTTCTTTTTCATGGTATTACTCCTTTTATTTATGATTGATAAATTGTTTTGAATTTCCATAACCAATTCGCTCCAAAATTTCTGCCTTTTGTATATGAATTTCCGTGCCATTGCAAACCGGTGGGTTAACTCATTATAAAATAACGACTTAGCGGCATACCTAATCTGTACAAACTGCATGGAATAGATTAAAAATTGCATGGATAAAAATCTCCATGCGGTTGGTAATTGAAGTGGTGTTCGCAGGACACTGTTATGCGTTAGGGGTTTGAATTGTTTACGCGCAAACCTGCATCTACGCGGACGGTAACTGTTTAATTAACAAATCTTAAAAAACAAATTCCAAATAAATTTCAATATTCAATTTTCAATTAATTCCTTCTTATCTTTCATTTCAAATTCTACCGGTGATAATTATCCTGCATTATGCTTATTGTGATTGTTAATAATTTGTTTACCCTTTTAATATTGATTAATTTTCACCTTCAAATAAAACCACAGAAACATACTTAAAATGAATTTTAAACGTAGAACTCACACTTGCGGCGAATTAAAAATTAATAACGTAGGGGAAACTGTTGTACTTAACGGATGGGTTGACAGAAGAAGAGACCTTGGCGGAGTAATATTTATAGGGCTTCGCGATCGTTATGGTATTACACAGGTTATTTTTGAACCGGAACACAACTCCGAAGCACATCTGCTTGGCAAACAATTGAGAAACGAATTTGTTATTGCTGTTGAAGGTAAAGTAAGCAAAAGACCCGAAGATCAAATAAATAAGAATATGATAACAGGCGAAATCGATGTGATAGTCGACAGTGTTGTTATTCTAAATGAAGCTGAAACACCACCGTTTGCGGTTAAAGATAATACCGACGCATTTGAAGATTTACGCCTTAAGTACAGGTATCTTGATTTGCGCAGACCAAAATTACAAAAGAACATTTTACTGCGTCATAAGATGTATCAGTTAGTTAGAAAATATTTCGATGAGAATAATTTTGTCGAAATTGAAACTCCTTTTTTAATGAAAAGCACTCCCGAAGGCGCAAGAGACTATTTGGTACCAAGCCGGCTGCATAAAGGAAAATTCTATGCGCTTCCGCAGTCTCCGCAAACTTATAAGCAGCTATTAATGGTAGCCGGTTTCGATAGGTATTTCCAGATTGTAAAATGCTTCAGGGATGAAGACCTGCGTGCAGACCGCCAGCCGGAGTTTACACAGATTGATGTTGAAATGTCTTTTATTGAAAAAGAAAATGTATTTGAAGTAGTTGAAGAGCTAATGAAAAATCTTTTCAAAGAAATATGGGATATTGAACTTTCTCTGCCGATTCCCATGCTTTCTTTTGATGAAGCGATGGAAAAATACGGAAGCGATAAACCCGATTTGAGATTCGATTTGGAACTTAAAACCTTAAACGATGTTTTTAAAAATTCCGAATTTAAGGTATTTAAAGATATAATTGATAACGCTGGAATAGTTACGGCTATTGCAGCTCCCGGCTGTGCAGATTACAGCAGGAATCAAATAGATAAGCTTACTGCCTTTGTAAAAAAATACGGTGCAAAGGGGCTTGTTTGGTTAAAACTAACAGACGGTGAAATAAATTCTCCTGTCGCAAAATTTTTATCGGATGATGAAAAGCAAAATCTTGTTGAAAAGACAAATGCTGAAAACGGTGATTTGATTTTAATCCTTGCCGGAAGCAGGTTAAAAACATTGGAGCAAATGGGCGCATTAAGATTAGAAATGGCAAACCGTTTGGAACTTATAAAACCCGACGCAGAACCCAAGCTTTTATGGGTAACCGACTTTCCGCTGTTTGAATGGGATGAAGAAACAAAACGATTTTATGCAATGCATCATCCTTTTACTTCTCCCCGTTTAGAAGATATTGATCTTCTCGATAAAGAACCGGGCAAAGTAAAAGCAAGAGCGTATGACCTGGTTTTAAATGGGAATGAAATAGCCGGCGGAAGCATCAGAATTCACAACGCGGAATTGCAGGCGAAGATGTTCAAAGCACTCGGCATTTCAAAAGAAGAAGCCGAAACAAAATTCGGGTTTCTAATGACCGCATTTAAATACGGCGCACCTCCGCATGGCGGCATTGCTTTTGGTTTCGATAGAATGGTCATGTTATTTGCAGGAGAAACTTCTATTAGAGATACGATTGCATTTCCTAAAACAACAAGCGCTTTATCGTTGATGGATAATTCCCCTTCGGAAGTAAGCGAAGAACAGTTGAAAGAATTGCATATAAAAATTGAAGTAAACTAATTTTTTATTATGAGATATCTATCATTTTCGTAAATACGTAAGAAAGAAGATACAGATTTAGTTTTACTTCTTAATTTATCAAATAATAAATACGTTATTTTATACTCTTTCACCAGTTTCGACAGAACTGCAGTATTAATTGTGCTATCAGGACGAATAACTTGTTTTGCTATTTTAATCCTTTCGTACCATTCTACTAATTCTGTGGGTTTATATGGATGAGATTTCCAATCAACAAATATCGGCACACCTGTTTCCAATCTAAAATCTTCTAACTCGATCGGGATAAAAAGCAAGTCATTCTTTTTTTTCGTTGAATCTATGTAATTATATACATCATTAATTTCAGATGGTATTCTCTTACTGAAAACGTGATAATTTGCCTTACTGCCGTAAATGCTTATTAAAAAGATAAGAGATAATACAGGGAAACTTAAATACGGCATCAAGTTTCTATTTACTAAAAATTTAAGCTTAATCATCAGGTAAGAAATTACGATAACTGAAGATAGCGGTAAAAGTACCACGGACACACGCCAGGGAAATAATATTCCCAGAATTACATTATCAGACCAATACTGTAGAATTGATAATACTACAGCGATCGTCACAGGAATAAATAAGACAGGCATTATTTTTTTCTCGATTACTAAAAGACCGGAAAATAGTATTAATGCTAATTTTAGAAATGACTCGACATTTATCCAATAACGAATGTTGGCATGTTGTGGTATTCTATATTTATAAAGTATTTCTTGTGCATAGTTTCTTGAAAACTCGGAATCTTGAGTGAAAGAATAATAGTAAAGAACAATTGGTATAATAAGTAGAAAATAAAAGAGAACGATTTTTAATATTAATTTGAAATTGCGAGTGGATAAAATAAGATGAGTTACGTAACCTGAAAGAATTAATATAGATACTAATAAATAAGAGGTGTGAAAATAAACTGCAACTGCCAGAAAAAAGAACGATAACTTTTGTTTCTCTTTAATAAAGAAATAAATTGAAACAAGAACAAAAACTCCAAATATAGAAGGCTGGAATGCTGAACCAACAAGATATTGATTTGCTAATCCATCATTAAAGAAGGATACGAGATTCGTTCCTAAATACGTCTTAGAATTACTTAGTAATACACTTGAGTGTAGGAAAATTATAACTAAACTTAAAATAAATTTAGAATGATAACTTCTTATATTTAATGTTTTGACTATTATTCCAAATAAACTCCAAAAGTAAATCAATAAAAAAATCCAAAATAGGATTAAAAAAAGGAATTTTCCCCCAAGGAGATAAATGACTTTAATAAAGAAACTGAAAATTGGGAAAGGATCCTTTGTGTTTGCCAACCAATCAAATTGAAGAAATCCGTAACCGGCAGAAGCTAATCCATGTAATAAATAAGTATTTTGATTTGAGTAAAATAAAGGCTGTTGAGGTGAGTATGATACGAGAAATCCTAATGATGAAAGCACATAGAAGATAGAATTCTTTAAAGAGTTATATTCAGATAATTTCAAAATAAGATATAGTAATGTTACAAAATTATTTTAGGTTTTTTCTCAAGAATAAATTTATCATATTTAACCGATATTTACTAAGTGGTCTTCTGCTCTGATTGAAATGAAAGAATATGGTAGTCTTTGCTCCAAAAGGTCTCGTTTGGTTAAAGCTGAAAGACGGTGAAATAAATTCTCCTGTCGCAAAATTTTTATCGGATGATGAAAAGCAAAATCTTGTTGAAAAGACAAATGCTGAAAACGGTGATTTGATTTTAATCCTTGCCGGAAGCAGGTTAAAAACA
>BDSV01000068.1 GCA_002898075.1 bacterium BMS3Abin03 | reverse complement strand
GGTCTCTACCCAAGCGAAAGTTACAAATTTCCTTTACAGCATCATAAACTTCAACCGATTTTGCAGAGAGCTTAAAATCTCTTGGCTCTCTATTTCTTTCCTCTGCAATATAAAAATCAATCACTGCTTCTATTGCTGAAAGAGCATCGTAATCAATTAAATCGTTACGGATTTTATAAACTGATTGAATTGCAAATTCAATATTCTGAAGTACATCCAAATAATCTTCATCAAATGCCATTTAGTTATTCTCCTTTATATTTTTACCTCCCCGCTCATCAATTTGGGTAAAAGTAAATCACGGGTTTTATGGAGATTTTGGTTTATGTTAAAAAAAATTCATTATATATTTCTAACTTTTTGATTCAGGTAATAGTACCTTTTTATTCTCATCAAATACATGATTTCTAAAGTTATTCTCACCTAAGAATTCTTGTAATATCTTTATAAAGTTTTTTGCTTCTTTCTTCATTTTTTTTAATCCAACCATTACTAATTCGATACTATTAAATTTTCTAGGTACCTTGTTTAAACTATAAAATAATAATTGACCAAAACATTTCTCGCAATCGATATAAGCAGTTATCCTATTCTTGTTTATTTATTGTTTTGATTAGCTGTGTCTCTTTAGTATCTATTATATAATCTGAGATATATAATGGAGTCCTTTTATTCTGAACATTTTATTGCTCCACTTTCATAGTTTTAATATCTCAAAAATAAATACTTAAGAATTATCAGAAGCTGCTTCTGTTTCAAGGAGAATTTTTTCAATCGGGCACTCGTTTTTATGTAAGGGTTTTGTAAACTGAAATAAATGTTATAAGAAAAATGACCATTATGATTCAATATCAACTTTTAGCACAAACGAAGATTTAAATCCCACTCGTTCTTTCTCAAAACCCCATTCGCTTAGATAAACTGAGGGTGGATTAACTTCATAAGCGTAACTCAATCCAAATCTTGGATTCCACACAACGCATGGCTGAGTTATGATCGGAAATTTTCCTTTACCATTCAAGAAATGATCTTCGATTCCTTCTAATTTCTCAGCAATTTTAGAAACTCTAACGCTAAGGATTTCATATCTTTTGATTATAGCCGACAATTTAATAACATGTTTTTGTGTTAGAATATCTCTTTTGTTTTTAAAACCAGAATTCTCGTAATATTTTTCAAAGTAAAATTTAATTTTGTTTTGATTTAAAAGTTCAATATATATCTTAGTATTCAAGTAAAACTTAAACGCTAAAATCTCCAACTCTGGCCATTCTTTTTCTCTAAAGTATTCCCATATAAAACAAATATTGAAAGCAGCTAATGACAATGCCGCAATAAAATCTTCGGAACGATTATTTACAGTACTTTCAATTCTTAACTTTCTCAAAACACATTGATGATCTAATTTTGTATCCTGATAACAAAAAACTCGAGCGATAATATTTAATACAAGATTCCAATAAGATTTGTCTTTTGTACCATCAAGTTCCAACACTTCAATAACATCTTCCCCTATCTTATACTCTTTCCCAGCAAAATAGTTCATTAAAAGCGAAATTGAGAAAAATTTTGTTAATTCAATTGCATCTAGATATTTAGGGGCTATTAAATTTTCAGTCGGAATACCTTTTATAATTTGATTTAAATATGAGATATATCTTTTTGCAAGGTGAAGTGTTTTACTTTTGAGATATTTAGCTTCTGAAAGACCAATAGTCTTTATATGTTTTTGCTTTGAATAATAATAATATTTATCGGGTTTTGTCCACAAGAAATCATCGCTCTTTTCTTCTTCATATAACTTAGGATCGAAACTTTCAGTTTGTTGGTTTAGTAGATTTTTACCTGGCTTAAAGATTCCAATCTTACTTAGTAAGAAATCCATGAGTAATACAATACTGCTATTGTCGTTCAAGGAGTTAATACTTTTTTTGTTGTTAAAGGTTCTAGATTTGTTTAAGAATTCATCGTATGATATATACTCAGCAGCGGCTGAATCCTTATCACTTTCTTCTTCTTTAATATTTTTCTTCCTGAAATTAAATCCGACTAATTTTGATGGTGTATAAAAAATTAATTTTTCAAATGGAGCAATTAGATCTGTGAAATCACTATCCTCAAGATTTATTTTTTCAATAATCTCATAAAATTGAGTTGCTCTTGGCGAAGGAGCATTTTCTTCTAATAACTGATAATAACTAATTAATACCCTATTACTTATTTTTTTATTTGGTGAAATTAGATACCCTGTGAAATAAGTATTAAAGTCAATATCATGTGCTTTAAACGAAACATGATTTCCTTTAACTAAATAAGATTTTAACTTCACAGTTTTTTTTGAACTATTCCCTTCTAGTACCAAAGTATATTTATTGATTTTATTGTTATTATTAATATAAGCACTAAAATTTCCACGGTTATATTCAAGATAAAACAGTTTAATGTCAGCACTTTTCCTAACATGTATTATTTCTTTAAAAGTTATCTTCTTAAGATTATCCCGATTAAGTTTATTGTTCTTTGAAAATATTTTTGACAGTCCAAGAGAGGATGCAAAATAAGTTGAATCAGTAATTCTGGAATATATACAAGCTTCTACGTTGGTCCTTTTAGTTATATTGTTTCCTAAACCTTGATTAGAACAGTTAGCACTTCCAATTAAAATGTGTGAATGTTTTTTACCATTTGCCAAATATATTTTTGCATGAAGATATCTTTTATCAGAGCTGTATTTGTAATAGTTATATTTAATTGACTGTGGAATAGTTTTATAATTTAAACTGACGGTTTCTGGTTGAATAGCTACATTAATATTTTTAGCCTGTGTCATCTTTTCCAATTCTTTCAATGCTTGTGATTGCTTATCAAAAAATGGAGAAATTATATATAGATCTTCTATTTTATCGTTAGATATTAAGTCAATAAACTGACTCAATATCGTTTGATCTGTGTGGTGAATGAAGGTTATAAACTGATCATTATCTATATCAACTCTTGAAGTCCCTGCTTTTTTTGATAACCATTTATATTCATTTTCAATTGAGGTAATTTGCTTTTTTGGGAAGGAATTATCAGGGACAGAAATAAACTGTTTTATAAAAGACCATAT
>BDSV01000067.1 GCA_002898075.1 bacterium BMS3Abin03 | reverse complement strand
TTCCGATCTTAGATTTACTTTTTGAGGCGACCCATCTTACAATGGGCAAGCATATTTATTATCTTTTAACTTTTCTTTCTTTCCATTTATAGTTACCAAATGCACCAGCAATTCCGGCAATTATAATGTATGGTATCTGAAGCATCTCCGCAATAAGAAATGGCTTTAATGAGAGAGTGTCGAACAATAATATTTTTCCTCTCTTCATTATTAAATATTCTAGAAAGAACTTTAATGACAGACTGATAACAAAGATGAATATGTAATCTATTGAAACAGAAAAAATAAGAATTGGTTGAATAATCAATCCTAAATAAAAAAGATAAATTAGTATGAGCGCGGCTATCAGAATTTTGCTTCTGTAAAATAATCCTTTGCTCGCCCACCTTTTTCTTTGCTGATAGAAAGAGTTTAATGAATTATTGGCTTTGGTTTTAACAATAGAATTTTTATTTAAAGAGAACTTTACCTTGTAATCAGTATCCTTTGCAATTTTTTGCATCAACAATTCATCATCGCCCGATGATAAATCCATCTGATCTGCAAAACCGTTTACCTGCTCGAAGACTTTTTTTCTGTAAGCTGTATTTGCAGCGTTACAGATAGTTGGCTTTCCCGCTCCGATCAATCCGGCACCTGTAAATATTAAACCCGCAAATTCCAACTTTTGAAGTTTCGAAAACAGGTTCCCCTCATCATAAAATTCAACGGGACCTGAAACAAACCCTGTATCTTCATCGAGATTACTCAACAAAGCACCGAGCCAATCATTATTGAATACGCAATCGGCATCAGTTGTTACAATAATCTCACCATTTGCATTTTCAATTCCGTAGCGTACTGCTCTTTTTTTGTGTGCGTTAGGTGAAAATGTTTCCGGAACAGAAATTACTTTTATATTTTCAGCAGTTATGTTATTAGTTAGCAGATCAAAAGAATTATCGCTTGAGGAATCATTAACATAAATCACTTCAAATTTATCAACCGGGTAGTTGAGCTTTTTAATCGATTTTAAATTATTTAAAATATTTTCTGCTTCATTCCTGAATGGGATGATAATCGAAATAAATTCATCGAGAATCTTTTTATTGGAAAATGTTTTCAGCTTGGAAAGACCTGATAAGACAGTAATTAAGAAGATCACGTAATTGATGAACAGTAGAATAAAAATTGCGTAGAGTATATAATCAATCATTGTTCTTTTTGATAAGTAATACTAACCCGAAAAGAGCAGGAATGAAAATGTTAATCAGGAAAAGAAAAATCGATGCGTTGAATGCAACTTCGCTTGTTTCTCCAAATTGTGTTAAGAAAAATACCGAGGCACCTTCTCGAATACCCAGCTCTCCAAATGAAATCGGAGGAATAATTGTTTTAGCAAACATTATCAAGTTGCCAGCCCAAAGGTAATTTGCAAACTCTGTGTTTTGTGAAAATCCTGTAACAAGCAGAGAATATTGTATTAAGAAGCAGGCATAAAAAAGAAATGAAATAAGCGACATTTTAGTAAAATAAACCCTGTCTAATTTTTTCAATACTTGTAGTTTATCGAAGAAGCGGTTAAGCTTTTTTATTGATCGAAGCTTTGAAAAAAATATGCTGTCCCAGAATTTTTCGGTTTTTATAAGAACAAAAAGAAAATAGAAGAAAGTAAAAAGCAAAATGAAAAGCGATGATGCAATGTAAATTGAAACATCATAAAAAAGATAAATGAAAATTATCATCGACATTGAGCCGAGAAACGCAACAATCAACAAAGGGAAGAATTTGTCAATCAGTGTAGCCACAGTTGTTTGCAAAACCGATTTATCTTTAAATGCAATCGCCCTGCCGAAATATTCTCCAATTCGAATAGGTGTAATCACTCCCGCAGAAAATCCATAGAACAAAGATGTTAAAATCTTCGAATTACTGTTTTCATTCAGCACCTGGCTGCATGTTAACTTCCATTTTAAAAACTGTAAATAAATATTTAGAATACTTAGTATAGCAGCAGCGTAAATAAAAGTTAAGTCTGAGTTATTTAAAGCGAGCAGAACTTTATTGAAGTCTATGTAAGTAATTAGGTAATATATTATTCCTGCAGCAATTAATAGTTTTAATAATAAGACCAGGTAAGATTTATAACCGGCGAAATATTTTTGTTTTACAGATTCAGTGTTCATCAAATAAATTTATTGTTCGATTTCAAATATATTAACTTTTAATCCTTCTGTACAATTAGTACAAATATCTACGCTTTTTCTATTACGAAGAATTTTTGCTCTGAATTGATTGAAATCTTGCGAGTTCCAAACATTCTCAAACGCCTTTCCGTTCATCGCCCCGACTTGATGCCCAGCATCTTTATCGAAACAACATGGGACAACTTTTCCATCCCACGTAATTACCGAAGTCCGCCACAAAGCAAAACAATGATTTTTTATTTTACCTTTAAAACTAAAGTTACCGTTTTCAATAATATATCTTCTGAACTTTTTATTAGATGGTAAAAATTTCGCAGCATTTTCGTATGAAGAGACCTGCATTGTTTTAAAAACAACTTTATCAACGCCTGCCTCTTCGCCGTAACTGAGCACATCATCCAACTGATTTTCATTTTGTTTCATCACGATAAATTGTAATTCAACAAAGGGTTTTTTCAGTTTAAGTTCTTTTTTCTTCTTTATTAAACTACGCAATCCGTTATCCGCCTGTTCAAATGTTCCGCCGATACGGTAATTCTGATAACTCTCTTCATCCAATCCGTCTATTGAATAAATTAATTTATCGGGTGCGTGCTGTAAAACCGTTTCCGCATTTTCTTCGTTAATAAAATGACCGTTCGTGCTGATTGATACATACATATTTTTGGATTGAGCATATCCAATCATCTTATCTAAATTTTTATTGATGAACGGCTCACCCTGGAAAAACAATTGAATATAAAAACCGGTTTTATACACTTCATCAACAATATTCTTAAAATCTTCAAAGTTCAATAATCCAAGCGGTCTTGTTAAAACACCCATACCCGATGGGCATTCCGGGCATTTTAAGTTGCAGTGATTTGTAGGTTCAATCGAGTAAGAAACCGGCATACCCCAAACCACGGGTTTTTTTGTGAACTTCGAAATATTAAACGACAGTAAAATTATTGCCGCATTTATTGCTCTTTTCGGCGTAAAATATTTTATAAGGTTTATTTCCAAACTAACATCTTTTTAATTTTAACATCAAAATAAATAATTAAATTATGTGGTGAAAGAACGCAATTTTTAATTTATATGCCGCAGAAATAAAGTTTATGAAAACAGAGTGAGCGAAATTATTGTTAGGCACAATTCTTTTTTATACTTTTACTCATTAAAATTTAATAATTGGAGAAATTATGTACATTAATTTTTCGGATATCCCGGGACATCAGAACTTGTTTCTCGATTACCTTTATGAATTCGAAAATGTATCTGAATATTACAAGTATAATTTCAGAAACCGTGAAGAATATAAACAGATTTTCAAAAATATTGTTGAATCTGATAATTATAATTTCAAAAGATTAAAATCAATTCTGAATAACCAATATTCAGAGCTTAATCCATCCGCAAAAACAAAAAAAAACATAGAGCTATTTTCAAAGGATAATACTTTAACAGTAGTAACGGGTCAGCAAGTAGGAATATTGGGCGGACCGCTTTACACATTTTATAAAATAATAACGGCAATTAAACTAAGTACTCATCTTAACAGCAGGTATGATGAATTTAATTTCGTTCCGGTGTTTTGGCTCGAGGGAGATGACCACGATTTTAACGAAGTCAGATCAATTAACGTTATCAATAATGAAAATCAATTAACAAAAATTAGTTATTCCGAACAGATCGACCCCGAAACGGCAAAACGCAGTGTTGGCTATTTGGAGTTTGATGAATCACTCAACGAGTTTTTTACACTGCTTGAAAACAATTTACGCGATACGGAATTTAAGCAGCCGCTGCTCAGCAAGTTGAAAGAATTTTACGGCGCCGGGAAAACTTTTAAGATGTCTTTCCGCCAATTAATTCATTATTTGTTTGATGAATTTGGTTTGGTTATTCTTGATCCGCAGGATAAAAAAGTAAAAGACCTTCTTAAACCAATCTTTAGAAAAGAAATTACAGACTTCAGAGAGCATACAGAAAAACTTGTTCATGTTAGTGCAAAGCTTGAAGAGATTTACTATGCACAGGTAAAAGTAAAACCGGTAAACTTATTCTTCAGTACCGATGACGGTCGATATTCAATTGAGCCGGTTGATAACGTATTCAAATTAAAACGAAAAAGAAAAAGTTTTACACTCGATGAGCTTCTCGAATTAGTTGACAACGAACCGGAAAGATTCAGCCCAAATGTTTTGTTGAGACCAATCTGCCAGGATTCGATTCTTCCGACTGCATTTTATATTGGCGGACCGAGTGAAATATCTTACTTTGCACAGGTAACTCCTTTGTATGATATTTATCATATTCAAACACCTATTATTTATCCGCGTTCATCGGCAACTATTTTAGAACCTAATATTCAGAAAACCTTAAGTAAGTATGATATTTCAATTAATGATATTTTTCTCGGACCCGAAGAATTAAAAAGAAAAGTTATCGATTCCATGACAGAAAATAATATTGATGATATTTTTGACGAAGCCGGTAGCCAGATTGAATATGCATTTGACAGAATAAAAGAGAAACTTTTTGATGTCGATAAAACTGTTGCAGATGCAAGTAAAAAGTACAGGGAAAAAATCTTTAACAATCTGAATGAATTAAAAGGTAAAGCCGATCAGGCACAAAAGAAAAAGTATGAAGTTACATTAAGACAAATCGACAGGGCTTGCACTGCATTGTTCCCGAATTCGAATTTACAGGAAAGAGAGATCAATTTTATATATTACTTTAATAAGTACGGCGAAGAAATCCTGAAGAATATTTTTGATGAGTTAGAAATAGATAAGTTTGAACACCAGATTATAGACATATAGAAATTGTACTTTGTAAACGATTTTAATAATGATTGCTTTTGAACATTCATCACTTACCGTCAGTTTTTACTGAATGAGATGAAGTACAATTTTAACTGACTAATGATTTGATTTTATTACCAATCACTTGCTATCTGCTTTAGCTGACGGAAATAAGAACAGCAAAAAACTAAACCGGCTTTAGCCGCATTTCTTTGTTTGGGCTGAAGCCCGTAATTGTTGTTTCACTTTTATTATCCGTTCGCTGAAGCGAACGGCAATAGATGCACAGCAATTAATTAAAACGGTTAAAACCGTTTATTCTGGTTTGGAGTTTGTGTCTTTAGTAACCACCCAATTGAAATTGGGTGTTAATAGAAAAGTAACATTAACACCTAATTTTATTTAGGTGACTTTGAGCTATAGACGCCGTTCCGCATAACGGTTTTAACCGTGCTCCACAAAGTGCCAGTCACTTTGGAAGTGACTGGCACTTGACTGGCGCAGCAAAATTATCAGTTTAAGAAAAATCGGCAACGCTTTTCAATTGTTCTAAAAATTTTGGATTGGAAATACTTACGCATTCAAAGTTTTCAACAACACAATCATCATCAATCAGCGAAGATAGAACAGCAAAAGACATCGCAATTCTGTGATCATTGAAACTTTTAAATATTTTACTCCCCTTTTCAATATTCCCGTTAACAGAAAAACCATCATCAAACTCCTCAATATTCAATCCGGCAGTTTTAAGATTTACGCAAATTGAATTTATCCTGTCACTTTCTTTTATTCTCAATTCCTTCGCATTTCTAATTACAAATTCACCTTCGGCAAATATACCGGCAATAGTTAATATGGGAATTTCGTCAATTATTAATGGAATGATTGCAGAATCGATTTCAATATTTTTTAAGCCGCTGCTTTTTACAATCACATCACCCAAAGGTTCATTGTACGAATTCCCTTTTTGAATTATAGATATATCTGCTCCCATTTGTTTAAGTAAATATAGATATGCTGTACGGGTTTTATTGATTGAAACATTTTTTAATACAAGAGATGAATTTTTCGATAGCAATGTTAACACGATAAAATATGCAGCCGAAGAAATATCACCCGGTACGAAAAACTCACCATGTTCAGGATAGTTTTTTTTCGAAACCGGAATAATTATTTTATCAGAATACTTTTCAACAGTCAGATTCAACATTCTCTCAGTGTGGTCGCGCGTTTCTTTTAGTTCAATTACAGTTGTAATTTCGTTAAGATGAAGACCTGCTAATAAAATAGCGCTTTTCACCTGCGCACTTGCAACAGGCAATTCATAGTTAATTGATTTTAAGTTATCCACTGGTTTAATTTTAAGCGGAAGTGTACCGCTGTTACTTTCGATTTTGCAACCCATCATTTCAAGCGGTTCAATAATTCTTTTCATAGGACGTTTGGAAAGTGATTCGTCACCCTTAAGAATCGTGGAAAAATCCTGTGCGGCAAAAAGTCCGCTTAACAATCTTGCAGTTGTTCCGGAATTCCCACAGTAAAGCGCTTCATCCGGTTTATTAAATCCCTTAAAACCAACACCATGAACAATTAAATTTCCGCTATCAGATTCAAATTTAACACCTATATTTTTTAAGCATTCAGCAGTTGTTTTAACATCAACCGAATCGGCAAGATTTTTAATTGTAGATTTGCCGTCTGCCATCGCAGAAAAAATGAGCGCCCTGTGAGATATTGATTTATCACCGGGAAGTTCGAACTCACCGCTTATATTTTTTATTTTTAAGAATTCCTGATTCATATTTACAGGGTTTATTTTTTACTCCACTGTTTTACAAAAGCTTCTATTTCATCCTCCGTAAGCTCCGGCTTGTCGTACATTCCTTTTAATTTCCGCTGACGTAAAGCTTCATAAATTGTTACAGCAGCGCCTACCGAAGCATTCAAACTCTGAACCATACCGTACATAGGAATGATAAATCTTTCGTCTGCTAAATTACCTGCTTCCTCCGAAATTCCCCTGTGCTCATTTCCAAAAACAATTGCAGCTTTACCGCATAAATCTAAATCATAAAGATCAACGGCATCATCAGAAATTTGTGATGCATAAATCTTAAAACCCTGCGAGCGTAGAGATCGATAACATTCTTCGATGCTTTCAAATTTTTCTTTTTCAATCCATTTATAAGCAGATGCAGAAGATTTCTTGCCGATTTTAGGAAAGGATTCAACAGAATATACTAATGAAACTTTAGGAATGCCTGCTGCATCGCACGTTCGCAAAATAGCACTTACATTGTGCGGGTCGTGAATGTTTTCTATTACTACACGTAACGAGGGCTGTCTTGCGGAAATAACTGATCTAATTTTATTTAATCTTCTTTCTGTTCTGATCAATTCACCTAATCAATTTTTATTAAAGACCAGTTTGTAAACAGATTTGTTTCTCATTGCTCTTGCTTTATCAATTTTGAATGCTTTTACATTTACGTTCAAATAAAATGCAGCGAGTTCTTTTATTTTTTCAATTGCAGAGTCTTCATCATGCGCCCAGCTTTCACATCCTTTAATCGAAGGGATTTCTGCTGTAAAGCCGTCATCAGATTTTGTAATAATTAAATCGAGAATCATATTTTGTTTAAAATGATAATTTACGATTTTTTAATATTGACCGGAGACGGTTTCGCCTGAAATAATTTTTACGCTTGCACTCGCACCGATCCTGTCGGCGCCGCTTGCAATCATAGCTTCAGCATCTTCTTTAGAACGTATTCCGCCAGCAGCTTTAACACCTATTTTCGAACCGACAACATATTTCATCAAAGCTACATCACCGACAGTAGCACCGCCTTTGCTGAATCCCGTTGATGTTTTTACAAAATCCGCTCCTGCTCTTTTGCAGATTAAACATGCAATTACCTTTTCTTTATCCGTCAGTAAAGCTGTTTCGATAATTACCTTAACCAGCGCATTTTTCCGGTGCGCAGTTTGTACAACTTCTTTAACATCGTGCTCAACGTATTTATAGTTACCTTCTTTCAGATGACCTATGTTTATAACCATATCGACTTCTTCGGCCCCGTTATCAATTGCCTGCTCTGCCTCGTAGCGTTTTACTTCTGTTGTTGTCGTACCTAAAGGGAAGCCAATTACTGTACAGACTTTTACTCCAGAACCGCTTAACAATTCGCTGCAAAGAGAAACATAAGATGGGTTGATACAAACAGACGCAAAATGATATTCTCTTGCTTCACTACACAGCTTTTTAATATCGGATGGAGTGGCTTCCGGCTTAAGTAAAGTATGATCGATCATTGAAGCGACATTTTTATTTTTAATTGCATCACCGATACCCATACCGGCTGCTATTCGAGCTGCCCCAACGTTTACAATGTTATTTACTGCTTTTGTCTGAGTAACAACATTAGTTTCCCACCCCTTGCAGGATTCTTCTTTGGAATAAAAATCTCTTAAAGTTTTTTCGAGAAACTCAATTGAAACGTCATCATCAGATATTTTATAATTCATTTTATTTATTCCTCAATTGTAAAACCTATTTTTCTTTCAATATCTTATGTTACAATAATAACTTTTTATTTTTAGGATTCTCTTTTAAGAAAATCTCCTAACTTGAAATCACAATTTGTGATTTCAAATATTTTGCATTTTTAAGATAGCAGTAATTTCAAAAAATTATTGTACAAGATTACATTTCATTTACTATATTTTAAACACGCTTTGTAAGTGTTCTTTAACAGCATTGCAATTGTCATAGGTCCCACTCCGCCTGGCACCGGTGTAATATACGAAGCTTTTTCTGCAACTTCATCAAAGGCAACATCACCGGTAAGCCGGTAACCTTTCGGTTTCGATGAATCTTTTACCCTGTTAATTCCCACATCAATTACTACAACGCCTTCTTTTACCATGTCTGCTTTAACAAATCCGGGGACACCGATAGCGGCAATCAGAATATCTGCTTGTTTTGTATAATAAGATACATCGGGAGCAGCAGAATGGCAAATGGTTACGATTGAATTTGCATGCTCCTGTTTTTGGAGCATTATATTGGCAATCGGTTTACCGACGATGTTACTTCTGCCTAAAACTACAACATGTTTACCTTTGGTTTCGATGTTGTATCTAATCAGCAGTTCCTGGATTCCTGCAGGTGTACAGGAGCGAAATGTATCTTTGCCTATCACAAGTTTACCCACGCTAACGGGATGAAATCCGTCAACATCTTTTTTAGGTGAAATCACTTCAATCACTTTATCTTCATCAATGTGCTCCGGTAAGGGAAGCTGTACCAAAATACCATGATAAGCAGGATCATAATTATAATTATCGATCATCTTAAGTAAATCAGTTTCCGCAATATCTGAACTTATCTCTTCTGTTTTTGTTCGTATCCCGACTTCCTCGCAAGCTTTTCTCTTACTTCTTACATAAATTTTAGATGCAGGATCATCACCAACAATTATTGCAACTAGACCGGGAACATCCTTCCCTTCCGATTTAAGTTTATCGATATCCTTTTTTAATTCTTCCCGGATTTCTTGTGCTGTTTTTTTACCGTCTATTAAAATCATTCTCTATTAATTTTTTAATTAAATGTACTTATGTTGACCGGTCGTTTTGGGAAACCGTTAAAACGGTTAAATTTGTAAGTGTTTATTCCATTAACACCGGGATTAATCCCGGTGTTAATAAAACGAAAACCCTAATTACTAACTGTTTTAACAGTTTAAGATTTTAGGCGGTCAACTTGAGTAAATGTAATAATTTATTCTACAAATATACAGTTAACAGAGCAATTATGAATTTTTTGCGAGAGAAAAGATAATTCTTTGAAGAAGTAATTTTCCGAATGGCAATTTAATTGAATATCACAATATAATTTTTTTTAGTTCTTCTATTGTTTTCGGTATTCCAATAATTTTCATATTGTTATCGATTAGGAACATTGTTGGAGTTGCATAAAGATAATATTCTTTTGCGGCTTTACCATACCAACCTTGTAAATCTGAAACGTTTATCCAATCAAGTTTATTAGTTTTGATAAAGTTAATCCAATCTGTTTTATTTGTATCAACTGATACGGCAAATACTTCCGTTTTATTTTCTTTTTGCTTGTTGTATAGTTCACTAATCTTAGGCACAATCTCCTGGCAATGCGGACACCAGCTTGCATAAAATAGAATCAGGATTCTATCAGCTTTTATTTTGTTTAACTCAATTTGTTTTCCTGTAGTATCGTTGATTATAATATCCGGAACAGTATTTCCGATTTTAAAATATCTTGCCTGATCGATTCTTCTTTCTATTGAACTTTCAAGTTTTGAATCCAGGCATAAATCATCTTTTATAACATAATTATCAACTATGTGGTCTATAATTTCATCGAATCCATAATTTTTAAATCCATCAATCAGGTATTCTACAATATGCTGATAGACAATCCCGTTTACTTTAGCTTTATTTAGAATCGAATCCACTGCTGTCATAAATTCTTTTTCAAGTAATTCTTTCGGTAATTGCGGATTGCTGTAATAGGAAATGTATTCAATTGTTTTGTTGGTGAATAAATCAGAATATATCAATTCATCATCATAAAAATCAACATTATCCAGAGCGTGGGTTTTTAGATAAGTTATCTGTTCATCAAACGGTATGTCGGTTCCCACTACTGGAAGCTGAGCAGACCTAACATATCTTGCTATGAATGAATTTGGGTTTGCTTGAGAAGTCACATTTATAAAATAGAGATAATCCTCCCGAACCCGAATAAGTTTTTCTTTTGTGGTTTGATAATAATCATCTTCTTTTGGATAGCGGGCAAGAATTAACTGGAGTAGTTCTGTTTTTGTTTTATAATCCTTATTGAGTTTAATAAACTCATAATAAATTTTATTGGATCCTGATTTAATTACTTTTAAGCTATCTAAAATATTATTGTAATCTGTTTTTATCTCAATATCTTTACCATCATTTATGAAATCAATCCAATGCCTGTTATCAAATTGCAAACGGTAAAAACCGGTGTGCTCGTTACTTAATGAAAAATTAAAATTGTTATTTACTCCGATAACAGAATCAATTTCGCTTGTTTTCTCTCCTTCAAGTTGAAATATAACTGCTTTCCCCGGTGCATTATAAATCTTAATTCTTATTTCCTGAGAAAAGGAAATAGATGATATAAAAAAGAAGAGTATAGATAATAACAGATAAAATCTATTCATAATGTGTCTACATTCTTAAAACTTTTACAACTTTTTTCATCTTCAATTACATCATAAACAAGGCAATACTGTTTATTTAACTTTCTTGATATAAAACCGGTAAGTTTGACTGAAAGGAATTCAAAAGAAGGTGGAAATGAATATGGATTTCTTTTAATAATTTCTAATAAATCTTCTACTTTAGGTTTCAGGTTAGAGGTGGCTATCTTTTTTGCGTCTTTTTGTGCTTGTGGTGAATAGATCAGCTTATACATCACCAATCGAGTTTATCTGAATACTTGCTTCGGTCTATTTTAGACTCTCTTACTATTGATTCAGTCATTCCCGGTATCTTTTCCAAATATTCTGTGTCGCTAAGTTCACCCTTATCAGCGCGTAATTTAATTGATTTTGCATATTGCACAATAGTAGTTCTAAATTTTGGTGGAATAGTTGAAATTATATTCTTCAATTCCGTTTCTACTTGTAACATAAACATCTCATTTATTATTTTATTTTAAATTTACTTTTTTTAACGTATCCAATCAAGCTAAATAAAAAAATACCACAAGATTTTATAAAAAGTCGGCCTTTTTAAAACTGTTCATCATATTCCATTATCAAGAATCCAGTATCGAGTATCAAGCATCCAAAAAAATCTTCTATCTCAAAGCGTACTGTTTGGTTTTAATTGTCTGCGCTCAAAATTTAGAACTATTTCACAGGGCTAATCCTTCACGCAACGAACACTAAACCCATCTTCCTTGTAACCGTAGCCAAAGTAGATATAACTACCATCGCCGTAAAAGTACAGGTCGTTAGCGCCACCTGAATAGTACTCCGTAGAACCCCAAAAGAAAGCGTTATTCCCTATACGGTTGAAGTAACCATTGTTGAAACGGGTGCCTGCCAACAGCGCAGAAAAACCACTTGTGTTAGTACCTGCACCACCACCTGTTCCTTGTCCTATTTCTTTCAGTGCATTACCATCACCGCCAACTGCATCGCTTAATGTTGTAAATTCATCTAACGTTGGTATATGCCAACCTGGTGGACATATCCCCTGCACACCAGGAGTTGTGCTGTCAGGAGTTATGTATTGCATTGTTTCATTCCACTGATATAAGCCGCCGTAAGTATCACAATTAGCCGGATCATCATCATAACAATATTTTTCAATAATTCCGTTATCAGTAGCGTCTTCACTTCCTTGTATCATGGTTCCAACATCAAGGTTCTCCTTTAACCAGCATTGGGTTTCAATTTGTACAGTAATGTATGTTTTCCCCTCATAAACAACGATGGGAATACCCGGACAGGGTTCGCCGCCGTCATCTCCAGATTCAGTTGTGAAAC
>BDSV01000066.1 GCA_002898075.1 bacterium BMS3Abin03 | reverse complement strand
AAATGTAAGGAAGCCGAATTATCATTATACATCCCGACGAGTCGTATGTGTATTAACCTAATTGCCAAGTAAATTATGGCTTTAGTACATTAAATCACTGCAATGCGGCTAAAGCCGTTTCTTGTTTCTACTCTGTTTCTAATCCGTCAGCTAAAGCAGACGGGAAGTGATGATTTTTTTGAATGATGAATACCGAACAAAGAATTATGTTTTTTGATTTCTAAATTTACATCAATTCTCATTCGATTTATCGAACGGTTTACTAAAACATTACAACACACGATGGCTTTAGCCACATTAAATTATCGCAATGCGGCTAAAGCCATTTCTTGTTTTTACTCTGTTTCTAATCCCTCAGCTAAAGCAGACGGCAAGTGATAATTATTATCATTTATTAAACTAAACTTTAAACCATTTTTTGAATAACGAACACCCATTAACGATGATTTTTGATTTAAGAAGTTTTATGAATAAAAAGATCCGTATTATCAGGGAGATAATGACACCGAAGGTGTCAAACGTTAATAGCAAACAGAAACATTAACCTATTCATAATAACCACAACGTGGTTGAAGGTATTTGTTTACAAAAGCACTACTACACATTACGGGCTTTAGCCCCATTAAATTACCGCAATGCGGCTAAAGCCATTTCTTGTTTCTACTCTGTTTCTAATCTGTCGGCGAAAAAGACTGTGTGAAAATTAGTAAAACGGTTAAAACCGTTACAAAAAAGTTGCGGTTTTCGCTTAAATTCACCGGAATAAATTCCGGTGTTAATGATAATTTGTATTTTAAACACAGTCTCTGAAATTTTGAGCTGCTTATAAAACATAAGATGAATTCATAAAGCTGTTGCAGATTTCTGAATTATTACACAAACTAATTACCTGTTTGTGATTTTCTGTTATACATCCACATCGCAATTAATAACCCCGCTATTACTGCCTGGGCTATAAGGGTTTCAAATGTAGGATAAATTCCGAGGAAAGATAGGTTTATACCTGCGGGTAAATTACTTAAAGAAAAATAACCTCCCTCCTGAAAAGCCCGCATACCTTTCCCTGCAAGTATTACTGCAAGCATCGCAATAGTAGCAGCAGAATATTTGAAGAGGGTTCTCACAGGTAATTTTACTACAAATTTAACGGCAATCCACGATAAAATTAAGATGAATATTAATGATAAAATTGCCCCGAGATAAATACCATCTTTACTGCTCTCATCGCCATTAATATTAATAGTAGAAAGAAAGATAACAGATTCAAACGCTTCTCTGAATACTACTACAAATGAGATAAGTGCCAGTCCAATCATATTTTTACTATTCACCAGTTTCATAATTCGATTCTCGACAAAATCTTTCCATCTGCTAACCTCTGTTTTGCGATGCAGCCAAAAGCCGACATACAACAGCAAAATAACGGCAATTAAAGAACCGATACCTTCCATCAGCTCACGGTTTTGAGCACCGAATGAAATGATGAGATCGGTAAAGTAAAAACTTAGAATGCCGATAAATAAAGCAAATATCCACCCCGAATGAAACCATTTAATTGTTTTTTTTGCATTGACCGATTTAAGAACACCAAGAATTGTAATAATAATTAAAAAAGCTTCTAATCCTTCTCTTAAAATAATTGAAGCGGCAAGAAAAAATGAAAACCAAAACGAAAACTTACTGTTGGCTAAGCTTGATTCGGCTAAGCTTAGTAATTCTTTAGATTTACTAATATCTTCGGTTATTATTTCTAAAGATTTTCTGTAATCAATATCCGAACGTAATTTGTTCATTACAGCTTCTAAGTTATTTTTGAGATCAGAATCAACTGCGGCTAACTGTTGTTCATAAGGTTCAACACCTGCAAGATAAGCTGTCAATGCTTTATCGCCGGCATTTTTGTAGTCATTAATCCGGTAATAGCTCAATGTTTCATCAAGCAAAGAATATGCTTTTTTAAAAGAGAGAGCTTCATTATCATTACCGGGATACTGCCGGAGTGCTGCTAAGTAAAGCGGTCCGTTTTTCTCACCGGGTTTCATCATCTTCAATAATTCATCATCAGATAAAGCAGATATTTTATTTAAAGAAATTCCCGGCTCGATAGAACTGTATAAACTTAGCAAGGAATCTTTTGTTAAGTTATATTTATTTATATACCGTAACGACATAACATAAAAAGCAGTGTTCCAAACCGCCCCATCTCTAAGCGTATCGAATGCAGGCATGCTTGTTCCGCTTATGCCAAGTCTTATAGTATTATAAACCTGGAATGGAGATATTCTTTTCATCAGCGTATCGTTTAGAAAGTTTGCCGGTTTCGGAGAAAGAATATTTGAAAGAACACCATCGCCTCGCCCGCTAAGTCCATGACATGTTTGGCAATTTTCCCCGTAAATCTTTTTACCCTCTGAAATATCAGGCCATCGAAGCGGCGATACCGGAATTATGTTTAACTTTATTATTTCCTGCTTTACCCTGTTCGAAGATAGCTTAATTTGCCCCAGGTCTGCTTTTTCTATAATTAAGCGCTTTAGATAGAAAAGATCGTTTGCCATTTTTTCTTTTGCATTATCATCTACTTCAGAAGAGAACTGATTAAAATTGAATATTGCTTTATCAATAAATTCAGCCATTTCATCGTATTCAACCTGGTTAACAATTACTCCTTTTCGTACTGCATTCTGATAATCCGAACCGATATAATCTAATAAGCTTATAAAGGTTCTAACATTTTTTGCTAAATCATTCTCACCCTGCGGCTTTGAATCCGGAGTAAATAAACTTATAAAAATGACAATCGATAAGATTGAATATTTTACAGAAACCGCTTTCCTGTACATAATCGCTGCTGCATTTCATTATTTTAATTAAGATTTAATATAGATAATATAGCATAATATCAGCATAATATCAAACTATTTGTTTAAATCTTTAAAGACTTGTTTTAAAAAAATAAATTTATTACATTTCATTTGAACATTTGCTCAATTGTTTATATGAAGAAAACACGGGAAAATAATGATGCGGTTTGCGACGTTGTTGCAATAAATGAAGAGAAAGTTATTGCTGTAATAAAAGCGCTGCCGAACGATACGGAAATTGATGATCTTGCAAACATATTTAAAATTCTTAGCGACCAGACCCGGTTAAAATTAGTTCTGGCATTGGCAAAAGAAGAACTTTGTGTTTGCGATCTTTCCGCATTAATCGGTGTATCGGTTTCAGCTATTTCTCATCAGCTAAGATTATTACGAGGTATGAGAATTGTTAAAAACAGAAAAGAAGGAAAAATGGTTTATTATTCTTTGAATGATTCTCACATTGAAAATATAATTTCGGAAACACTTGTACATATAAATGAATAAAAAAATATAATTGCTGTTATTTAACAAACATATAAAAACTTTTTCAACATGGCTGCTGGTTTTAAGCCTGTCAACTCATTTCTTTTCCTTTCACGGAATTTTTGAATCTCTTGTTCTGTGTTTCGAGGAAGACGGCTCAACAAACATCGAATATTCCATCGACGGTGAAACCTGTATTGCACATTATAACCAATTAATTGAAGACATAATTTCTTCAGACACAGTTGAAGAAAATAATTGTGAAGATATTTCATTTTCAGAATCGAATCATAATGATGATCGGTTTGTCGTTAAAAAATTCAATAAACCGATTTCAAATACCGATTTGATCTTTTCATCGCCGGTTAAACTACCGGCTGAAAAATATTTTACAAAAGTTTTTAATAATTTTAGTACGATTCAATCCAATTCAATTCAACAATTAAAAACTGTTTTACTTTTAATTTGAATTTCTCATTATCCCTGCTCTTCTACGCTTAAATAGATAATAATTACAAAAAAAAACACAATCCATATTTAGGAGACACAATGCATAGAATGATGCTTGTATCATTGCTATTGATCGGAATAATAGCTGCCGGTTGTTCAAGTTCATACAGAACCGAATCGGAGCAGCCGGAAAAAACACCGCTGGTAAAAAAATATTCCGCTGAAATTAAGATAGCTGATACTATAGATAATCAGAAAGACACGATAGAAGTACTTACGCTCGATAAGGCGGTAGTGATAGCGCTGGCAAACAATCCCGAACTTGTTTCTTACAATTTAGAAATAAAAGCATTGGAATCGGTCGCATTACAACAGGGCTTATCACCCAACCCCGAGCTTGGCGTTGAAACTGAAAATATATTCGGCAGTAATAATTTTACCGGATTTAATTCGAGCGAGACTACGCTGCTGCTAAGCCAGGATATACTGCTAGCGGGAAAATTAAATAAACAAAGAAGAGTCGCAGTGCTCGAATCCGATATTGCCGGTTGGGAATATGAAAGGAAGCGCCTCGATTTAATAACAAATGTCAGGCTGGTATTTATTCAAGCTATTACTCTTCAGAGAGATATAAATCTTACAAAAGAATTACTGAAAATATCGAATGAATTTTTATCAAATATAAATAAACGAATTGAAGCCGGTAAGGTTTCTCCTGCTGAAGCATCCAGAGCCAAAGTTATTGTTAGTTCTCTGGAAATAAGCTTAACAAATTATGAGCTTTCGTACCGCTCGGTTAAACGGCAATTGAGAGCATTGCTCGGTACGGATAAATATATTTTTAAAGAAGTGAGCGGAAAATTAAAAATTATCGATGTTCTGCCTGACTTTGAACTTCTTCAGGAAAAATTATTCCAGTCGCCGGAACTTGCTAAATACGATAAAGTATTCGAAAGACAGGAAGCCATAATAGAATTGGAAGCTTCAAAATCTGTTCCCGATCTGAACATAGCGGTGGGATGGCGCTGGCTGAATGAAACTTCCGATAACGCATTTGTTTTGGGAGCTTCAATTCCATTACCCATTTATAACCGTAACCAGGGTTCTCTTCAAGAAGCTAAAATTAGATTCGATCAGAAAAAATCCGAGCTGCTTTCAGATAAAAACAATCTTATGTCTGATTACAACACAACCTACAATAATCTAATTTCATTATCGGAAGCACTAAAAAAATTGAATGAAGAATCGATACCCGATGCTCAAAATGCATTTGAAATAATCAGGGATGGAAACCTTGTAGGAAGATTTACGATACTCGATGTTCTGGATTCACAAAGAACTTTATTCGAACTGCAAAGCGAGTATTTAAGAACTCTGCAAAATTATAATATTCAATTAGCCCGGCTCGAAAGATTGATCGGACAAAACATTGAAAACATAAAATAATACAGGATATAAAATGATAAAGAAGAATAATTTAATCTATTTAGTAATTGGCATAGCAATCGGATTTATTTCTGCATATTTAATATTAAATACAACTGCAGCTAATTCTGATGATCTAATCACGAAAGAAGATGCAGAAACAAACTATGAAACCGGTGAAGAGCATAATGAAGATGTGCTTTCACTTACAGATGAAGAATTAGATGAATTCAGCATTAATATTAATAAAGTTGAGCCGGGCAATATTCAATTACATTCCGATTTAACTGGAGAAATTATGCCCGACCCGACTAAAGTCGCCCACTTAATTCCAAGATTTGCCGGGATAGTAAGAGAGGTAAGAAAGAACATCGGCGACGATGTAAAAAAAGGCGAAGTAATTGCTGTAATAGAAAGTAACGAAAGTCTTGTTCAGTACGAAGTGAAATCTTCCATCGCAGGAACAGTAATTGAAATACACATGACACCGGGTGAAGTAATAGGTGATGATAAACACGCCGTAACCGTAGCCGATTTAAGTTCGGTTTGGGCAAGCTTAACTGTGTATCAGAAAGACCTCACTAAAATTAAAGTCGGTCAAAGAGCAGATATATCTACAATCGATGGCGACAAGGTAATTAATTCGAAAATATTTTATGTAAGTCCCGTTGTCGATGAAGAAACAAGAACTTCGACAGCCCGGGTTCGCTTAAACAATACTTCGGGCTATTGGAAGCCCGGCATGTTTATTACTGGAAAAGTTTTTACAACAAGCAAAAAAGTACCGATGGTTGTTAATAAAAACGCACTTCAATTATTTAAAGGAGAGACAGTTGTATTCGTGCAGGATAAAAAAGGATTCAGACCCCAGCCGGTTTCAGTCGGGATGGAGAATAATAACCTTGTGGAGATAATTTCAGGTTTGCACCAGGGACAAAAATATGCAGCAGAGGGTGCATTCACAATTAAATCAGAATTTCTAAAAGAGTCTTTCGGCGGCGAACACTAATTAAAGGAAAATGAAGAATGAATAAAATTATAGATTTTGCTCTCCGGAACCGCCTGTTGATGCTGGTTTTAGGAGTCTTTGTTTTAGCAGGCGGATATTTCAGCTATAACAAATTACCTATCGATGCTTTCCCCGATGTATCACCGTCGCTGGTTCAGGTTTTTACTACAACTGAAGGATTAGCACCTGAAGAAGTGGAAAAATATATCACCTTCCCTGTCGAAGTTTCGATGAACGGTTTGCCTAACCTGAAATTGATTCGTTCCGTTTCAAACTTCGGGTTATCCGTTGTTAATGTTTATTTCGAAGACGGTACAAACATTTACTTTGCCCGCCAGCTTGTAAATGAAAGACTTCAGGAAGCAAGGGAACAAATACCGGAAGGATTCGGCGACCCGCAAATGGGACCGATTTCAACCGGGATGGGATTGGTCCTGTTTTATTATCTCGAAGATGAAACGGGACAGTATAGTCTGGAAGAATTAAGAACCATCCAGGATTGGCTGATCAAATTTCAACTGCAAACAGTACCCGGTGTTACCGAAGTGCTGGGTATCGGCGGATGGGTAAAACAATTTCACGTTGTTGTCGATCCGAATGCATTACTGCGATACGATGTTACGGTTAATGATATAGTAGATAAAGTAAGAAGCAACAATCTGAATGTTGGTGCTTCATTTATTGAAAAAGATGCTGAAGAATTTCTGGTTCGTTCGATAGGATTGGCTACAAAGATAGAAGACCTGCAAAATATAATAATCAAAGCGGAACACGGCACGCCTGTTTATTTAAACCAGCTCGCAGAAGTTAAAATAGGAGGAGCCGTCAGACGCGGTGTTCAAACCCGCAACGGAATCGAAGAAGTTGTTGCCGGAATGATTGTAAAACTTTTTGGTACCAACTCCTCCACTGTAATCAGCAAAGTTGAAGAAAAAATGGATGAGATAAACAAAATGCTTCCCGCAGGCATCAACCTCATTCCATATTATGAACAGAAAACTTTAGTGGAAGCTGCCGTTACAACCGTAACCGATGCGCTTGAAGAAGGAATAATTTTAGTAATATTTATTTTACTTTTGTTTATGGGTTCTTTAAGACCGAGCATTGTAGTTGCACTTTCCCTGCCGTTTTCCGTTATGTTTGCTTTTATTGGAATGTTGTATTTTGATATCTCGGTAAATTTAATGTCTTTCGGCGGTCTGGCAATAGCTATCGGGATGATGGTGGACGGCAGCGTTGTAATCGTTGAAAATATCGACCGGCTAAAAAGGGAATCATCTCCGAATGAACCGTTCATCCATATTGTTTCGAGAGCAGGTAAAGAGGTAATAAGACCGATAGTATTTGCGATCATTATAATTATTGTTGTGTTTATTCCTTTGTTCACGCTTCAGGGCGTCGAAGGAAAAACTTTCAGACCTCTCGCATTTACCATATCCCTGGCTATGTTCGGCTCACTGTTATTTGCCGTATTAATTGCGCCGGTAATTTCATCGTTCCTTATGAAAAGAACTAAAAAGGAATTAAGAAAGACGGAAGAAAAAGAGATATGGATTGTTCGTTTTTTAATTAGAACTTATCGTCCCATCGTTACATTTTTTGTTAAGAGAAGAAATGCCGCAATAGCTTTAGGTGTTGCAATCCTGCTAATCGGTGCAATTATCTTTCCTAAGCTTGGATCCGAATTTACACCAACGTTACAGGAAGGCACACTAATCCTGCGTTTGCAAATGGCACCCTCAATCTCTTTAACAGAAAGTACGCGCTTAACTATGATTGCAGAAAAGCGGTTGATGAAAATTCCGGAGGTAACCGGAGTTGTAACACGTATAGGGCGCGGCGAAGTTGGTGCTCATACAGACCCGGTGAACAGCGCCGAAATGTATATCTTGTTAAAACCAAAGGACGAGTGGCGTAATAATGCAACGCAATCGGACCTTGAAAATATTATAAGAGAAGAATTTGGTGAAATGCCGGGAGTTCTCACTAATTTCTCTCAGCCAATTCAGATGACTGTTGATGAATTGCTGGAAGGTGTAAGAGCCGATTTGGCAATTAAGTTATTTGGTGACGACCTGGAAGTCTTAAAGAATAAAGCTGATGAAATTGCAGCGGTTATTCGTAATGTTAGGGGTGCGGCGGATGTACAGGTTGACCAGGTAAGCGGAAAACCGCAATTGAAGATCGAGGTTAGCAGGCATGCTATTGCAAGGTACGGAATAAACTTAGAGGATGTGCAGGAAGTTATCCGAACTGCAGTAGGCGGAGAAATTTCCGGGCAAATCTTCGAAGGAATAAGGAGGTTCGATATTCTCGTTCGTTTCCAGCCGGAATTCAGGCAAACTGCTTCGGCAATAAAAGAACTTCTTGTCGAATCGCCAACCGGTATCAGGGTCCCGTTAAGTCAATTGGCAAGTATTCAAGAAATCGTTGGTCCGAGACAAATTACAAGAGAACAAAATCAAAGATTCATTACAATTCAATGTAACGTGCTCGATAGAGATATTGGTTCTTTTGTTGGAGAGGGACAAAGTATGATTGATAAATCTATCGATCTTCCTGCAGGGTATCTTGTAACGTGGGGCGGGCAATTCCGGCTTCAGCAGGAAGCAAACAAAAGATTTGCTATCGTAATTCCTGTTACCCTGCTGCTGATATTCTTACTTTTATTCACGAGTTTCAATTCATTAAAAAACTCGATCCTTATATTATCGAATATACCCCTGGCATTGGTTGGCGGAATTGTTGGATTGTGGTTAACGGGGCAAAACCTCTCTGTTCCGGCTTCTGTCGGTTTTATCGCCCTGTTCGGTATAGCGCTGCTTAACGGAATAGTTTTGGTTACATATATGAACCAACTAATGAAAGAGGGCTTGCCGGTAGATGAAGCTTCCATTAGAGGCGCCAGCTTAAGATTGCGCCCTGTACTAATGACCGCTCTCGCTGCAGCACTTGGAATGATACCACTTTTATTTTCAACAGGTATCGGCAGTGAAGTACAAAAACCCCTTGCAACAGTAGTTGTCGGCGGTTTGGTTACTTCAACCGTATTAACTTTATTGGTGCTTCCGGCTTTATACAAATGGTTTGCCATCGATGTAGAAAAAGAGAACTGAAATTAATTGACGGGCAGCAACGCTTGCTGCCTTTTTTTATTAAAATATAAAGGGATATAAATATGAAACATATAATTTCATATATAAAACCTCACAAGTTAACAAAAGTAACTTTAGCGCTTCACAAAGTTGAAGGACTTACGGGAATGAGTGTTTTAGATGTGCGCGGATTCGGGCGTACAAAAGCAAAAGATGAACCGCATCGTATTGTTGAGGATCTTGTCGATTACGTACCTCATGCAAAAATTGAAATATTTTGTAAAGATGATTTGGCGGAAGAAATCGTAAATACAATACAAACCGAAGCTCATACCGGTTTACGCGGTGACGGCAAAATATACATCAGCACAGTAGATGATGCCATTAGAATAAGCACCGGTGAAAAAGGTGAGCCGGCTATTTAATATCCCGAATAAATAAACATTAATTAATAAACAATCCTACATAACATATTATGGTAAAAACATATAAAAAACTTATATTACCCGTATTGCTTCTGCTCATAATCTATCTGGTTTATTCTACATACTTTGCGCCCAAGCAGGGTCTTGGTTCTTTTAGAGATTTCAGTACGAACAATACTGCAAGCAAAAAGATCAGAGTCCTGGTTGTTCACGAAAGAGGATTCACTATCGACCCCAAAGGTGAAGGTGCATCTTTTTTTGCAAAGGACAGGTTGGGAATTGAAGTGAAAATATTTGCAATAAATGGGCTTCCGGAAGGTATTGACTCAGCAAAAACAGTTATTCTCAATGGGCATATGCATCAAGATAATTTCGAAGCTTCGGAAGTTGTTGTAGAATAAATTACTTTATTAAGAGAAAAGAATTATGGAAAAATATAAACTAAAAAATATGGATTGCGCTTCCTGCGCAGCAAAAATTGAAAACGGTGTTGCCAAGCTTGAAGAGGTAAAGTTCGTCTCTGTTAATTTTGCCAATTCTTCTATTACTATCGATACGGATGATTTCCAAAAAGTAAAGAAGAAAATAAATGAGCTGGAACCTGAAGTAGAAATTGTTGATCAAGAATCTGAACAAGAAGAGACCGACGAAGAATTCATCATAAAAAAAGAATTGTTAAAGATCGGTTCTATTATAGCACTTCTGATTGCAGGCATAATATTTAAGGATTCCTTACACGATACTCCCTACTCATTTGCCGAATATATAGTTTTTATTTCTATTTATCTTATGAGCGGCTGGGGAGTATTAAAAGGTGCAGGAAAAAACATAATCAGAGGACAGGTATTTAATGAGCAATTTTTAATGTCTGTTGCAACTTTGGGTGCTTTCGCTATACACGAAATGCCTGAAGCAGTTGCAGTAATGGTATTTTTCAATGTTGGTGAGTTTTTTCAGGATCTTGCAGTTCACCGTTCAAGAAGATCGATTAAAAAACTGTTGGAAATAAGACCCGATTCTGCCAACCTGATTATTGACGGAACAGTTAAACAAGCATCACCCGAAGATGTAAACATCGGGCAGAAGATACTAATTAAACCCGGTGAAAAAATACCTTTGGATGGTGAAGTGATTGAAGGAAAATCTATGGTAGATACTTCGGCACTCACCGGCGAGTCTGTTCCCCGCTCTGTTAAAGAAGGTAAACCGGTTATGGCGGGAATGATAAACAAATCAGGCACATTAACAGTAAAAGTAACAAAACTGTTCGGCGAATCGTCAATCTCTAAAATTTTAGACCTCGTTGAAAACGCAACTTCTAAAAAAGCAAAAACAGAAAAGTTCATCACAAAATTTGCCCGTTACTATACACCAGCAGTAGTATTCGGAGCAATACTTGTAGCAGTGCTTCCTCCGTTATTAATTGAAGGTGAGATTTTTTCAGTTTGGATATACCGCGCTTTAATTATGCTGGTTGTTTCCTGTCCCTGTGCATTAGTGATAAGTATTCCTCTCGGTTATTTCGGCGGCATAGGCGGTGCTTCACGTAAAGGAATTTTAATTAAAGGGTCTAATTATCTCGATACCTTAACTGAAGTAAAAAAGGTCGTGTTCGATAAAACAGGAACTCTAACTAAAGGTGAATTTAAAGTTTCTGAAATTATACCGAAAAACGGCTTCACTAAAAACGAAGTGCTGGAGTTTGCCGCGTATGCAGAATCAAATTCAAATCATCCGATTGCACAATCGATTCTTGAAGCATACAATAAAAATATCGAGCAGAAGAAAATCGGCAGTGTTACAGAAATTTCCGGACACGGAATCGAAGCAAAAATAGAGGGTAAAATAATAATTGCCGGGAATGATAAACTTCTTCACGAAAAAAATATAGCCCACGATAAATGCAATATAGACGGAACTGTTGTTCATATTGCCGTTAACAACAAATATGGCGGCTATATCGTAATCTCGGACAGCATAAAAAAAGATGCCGCATCAGCTATTGAAGAGCTGAAAAAACTTGGTGTGAAAAAAACTATAATGCTTACGGGTGATAATTCGTTTGCTGCCGAATCGATAGCCGGCAAACTGAATGTTGATGAAGTCTATTCGGAACTGCTGCCAGAGGATAAAGTTAAGTATATAGAAAAATTTATAGCAGAATCCGGCAAAAAAGAAAAAGTAGCTTTTGTCGGAGACGGTATAAACGATGCCCCTGTTCTTGCCCGTGCAGATGTTGGAATAGCGATGGGTGCTTTAGGTTCGGATGCCGCTGTTGAAACGGCTGATGTGGTTTTAATGAATGACACTCCGTCGAGCGTTCCTATGGCGATAAGGATTGCAAAAAAAACAAGAGGAATTGTTTGGCAGAATATTTTCTTTGCACTCGGTGTAAAATTACTTTTCATAGTTCTTGCTGCATTCGGAATAGCAACAATGTGGGAAGCGGTTTTTGGCGATATCGGCGTTGCTTTGATAGCGATTTTAAATGCAACGAGAGTATTAAAAATGTGATGATTTAAGATTTTCATTATTCTTAAGTTTAGTATTGAAATATTTATTCGATAATTTTTAGGAGGAATAATCATGTCTTACTATTTTTCAAAAAAACTAAATATGGGGTTCGATGAAGCGATAGAAAAAGTAACAAGTGCCTTAAAAAGCGAGGGCTTCGGCATCTTAACTGAAATTGATGTGAAAGAAACGTTAAAAAAGAAGTTGGATGTTGACTTTCGTCCATATAAAATTTTAGGTGCCTGCAACCCTCCCTTTGCACACAAAGCGCTTGAAGCCGAAGATAAAATAGGGATGATGCTTCCGTGTAACGTTATCGTTCAGCAGCTCGATGACGGAGTTGAAATTGCAGCAGTTGACCCGGTAGCTTCAATGCAGGCAGTTGAAAATGATAAGTTGAGCGAAATAGCTTCTACAATACAGAAGAAACTTAAATCTGTGATTGAAGGATTATAATCGAATTGATTTAGTAATCATTTAAACCAAAAATTAATCGGAATAAACTAAGCAGGGCTATGAAATTATCCTATAGAATACTTTTAATATCGATTACAATTTTGGTCTTTACCGGCTGTGATCAAACAATAAAAAAGATTGCGCAGAATGAGCTAAAGTTTTCCGAACCTGTATCTTATTTCGGCGGGATTGTCCGGTTTCAGTATGCAGAAAATCCGGGCATTATGTTAAGTATCGGTTCAACTTTACCAAAGGAAACAAGGTTTATTGTTTTTGTTCTTTTAACTTCTTTAACCCTGCTTGGATTTTTAGTTTACATCCTATTCAAAAAAAGTGAAAATAAATTCCGGTTGTTCGCGTATTCATTAATTTTGAGCGGCGGTTTGGGAAACCTAATCGACCGAATTCGTAATGACGGCAGAGTTATAGACTATATTGTGTTAAGCGGCAGCGGCATTCATACTGCAATTTTTAATCTTGCCGATGCTCTTATAATCTGCGGAGTAATCTTGCTTATCTCTACACATTTAACTAGGAAGAATACCGTGCAAATTTAAATTTTATTTATGTTACCCATCTTTCTAAGGGTAAATTTAATACTTGTAAAATTTAAAGTACATTAAAAGCTCACCCTGAAAAATAATCACTATCCGAAAATTATCGCTGTAATTTCTTGCCTGCTGATAATAGTATTAGGCATGTTTGCTTACCTGAACTACAACAGGGAAAGAGAATTTCCTTGCCTGTCACTACTTGTCCCGTGACCTCCCTGTTAATGAACTGACTTAATGTTCAGCAAGGTCTCTCCGCTTACTTGTAAATCCCCTCGCCGAAGGGGATTTAGGGGTTGGTAAAATGTAAGAGATGAATAAACACACTATCCGGGCATAGACAATTCTAAAATCAATAATCGTTAATGTGTGTTCATCATTCAATTAGTTGTTTTTACTGGCAGGCAGTTATATTGAAACAAAAAATATGATTCTGCTTAAGTAATCTTTTTTATCTGTTATGCAAACCGGTTTTATGTGAGTTAATTTGAAAATTTATTGATTATACGGATTTGTATCATTATATTATATGCGTAATTGTGCAACTATGTATATAAGGAATAGAAATGCTGGAATATCTTGAAAAATTCAAAGCTTTAAGCGATGAAACACGTCTTCGTATAGTCCATCTGCTAATAGAGAAAAACACGCCGTTATGCGTTTGTGAATTTACTGACGCTTTAGAAGTATCCCAATATAATGTTTCACGTCATTTGAAAATTCTTAAACACGCAAAGCTAATTGAAGAAAACAAAGAAGGAAGATGGGTTTATTTTGGACTGCCTAAAACCGAAGATGCATTTACAGAATTAATTATCGAAGCAATACGCAGAATTCCAAAATCAATCCTGTCCAAAGATTTAGAAGAAATCGATAAACGTCTTGCCATTAGAACAAATGGTAAATGTTTAACTGGTGTTAAAAAAGAACACCTGCTCAGTACACATCCGGTGAAAGATAAAATAACAAAGGAGTTTAAAAAATGAATTTAGTGAAGTGGATTTTAACTGCTCTGATTGTTATATCGGTTGTTAGTTGCAGCAGCGAAAATAAAGAATCGAAAGTTGTAAATGTTGAGCAAGTCTTGGATGAACCAGACGTTTTCCTCAACAAAAATATTTTGATCGAGGGTGTAGTTAACCAGGTAAATAAAGATAAAAACATTTTTAGTATAATCAGCGAAAAAGAATTTGAAGAATGCGGAATTGGTGAATGTAATGTGAATGAACAGCTTCCTGTCCGTTATTCCGGTAACATCCCGGGATTGGGAGAAAAAATAGAGATAGCTGGAATTGTTAAAAAGAATGATAAAGGTTTTATATATGAAGCAGAATCCATTAGGAATATTAAAAATTTATAACTCCGGTAACGGAAAATTATCGCCGGAAGAGATTGCAGAAGACTTAGAGCAGATTGCTCGAATTAAAAAATGTTCTTTCTGCGGCTGCTTTGCCGATACTTTAAAAGAGTTTTCATCCATTGCCGAAAAGAATGAAAAGATTAGATTGGCAGAGAGAGCAAATGTTTTAAACGAAGAAGTTTTAAAAAACAAAAAGTACGATTGCCTTGGATGCAATCCCTGCTATCCTGCCGATATTTCCAATTTACTATTTGAAATGTATAATGTTTCAGCAGAAAAAGTAGAAGCTTCCTGCGGTCGTTCTTCCGAATGTTCTGACGAAGAATCAGCGAAATGGCCTGTGGAAAAGGGAGAATTTTTTGTCGGTAATAAAAATTCATCTGTTTCAATATGCACTTTGACTGACACCCTCCTGCCGAAAATAATTATTTATGAACTGAAAAAGCAAATTGCAATTGCAGGATTTTGTGAAACTGAAAATATAGGGATTGAAAAAATTGTTAAGAATATAATAACCAATCCCAGCATACGCTATTTAATTCTTTGTGGAAAAGATAGTGGTAACGGTATGATGGGGCACATTTCCGGGCAGGCGATTTTATCATTGCACGAAAATGGAATTTCAGAAAAAGGGAGAATAATCGGCGCAAAAGGTAAACGCCCGTTTTTAAAGAATGTAACCCCGGAGCAGATAAATTTATTTCGCTCCCAGGTGGAAATAGTCAATCTTATCGGTTCGACTTCATTAGATGAAATTAAAAATGTTATTACTGTTTATCACACAAAACATAAACCGCCATTTTCCGGAAACACTGTAACGGTTTCAACAAATAAAATAATTGCTGCACAAAATCCCGAACGATTAATATTAGATAAAAAAGGATTCTTCGTTATTATTCCGCAGAAAATTGATGATAAAATTTATGTGGAATATTACGCAAACAGCGGCGAACTTTTACAAACAATTGAAGGAACCGATGCAGCAAGTATTTATTACACGATAATCGAAAAGGGTTTCATTACAAAATTAGATCACGCTGCTTACCTTGGAAAAGAATTAACCAAAGCAGAATATTTTTTGAAACATAATATCCCATTCGTTCAGGATAAAGCGTTGGGAGAATTGGTAGATGAATAGAATTGTTATCCTTGCCTCTTTTGTAATTACTCTTGCAATACATTTTTTTCTGGATAGTGCATCTCTCGAACCTAATGCAAACTGGGCGGACGCCACGGAACTAACTCAGCAGCCGCAGCTTACCGGTTACGAGCTTTATTTTATAGAGGGTGAATACTTTTTAGGACTCTCTTATGCACTGGCAATTGCTTTTACCGTGTTTGCACTTTCACGTTTCAAGTTCGATAGAAGCAAAGGATTTTTGGGTATGTTCAGCGGTGTAACATTATCGGCAGTTCTTTATACATCCGGATGTTTTTTAATCGGGTGCTGCGGTTCACCTATGGCGGTTGTATATGCAGGTCTGTTCGGCAGTTCATTTCTCGGTTTTACAAAACCAATAATTTTTATTATAACTTTACTTACTATTGGAATCGGATATTTGATGCTGCAGAGAAAACCGAAGGGAAAAATTTGCACTAACGACGACTGTGAAAAATATTAAAATAAATTTGGCAGACCCCCCTGTAGCGTTTTTAAATTTAAATCGTATTTAAATTTAATTAAACAATTTACAGATGTTTATAAAATGGAAAAGAAAAAAGAAATAATACATCAACAGGAGATACCTGCAAAAGTAACGCAAGGTGTAAACCAGGTAACAATCGAATTTTCAGAGGAGATTCCTAAAAGTGCCGTAAGAGAACAAGTTGAATCGTGTAAAGCTAATACCTGCACCTGCTGTTCCCCGGAATTCAAAGAAAAAGTAGATGGTTTTGAGATGATAGAAAAAAACAATTCCGTAGATGTTAAAATAAAGGGTTCTATTTCAGTTGATGAAGTTAAGGAAAATCTTATTTCCTGCGCACCGAAACTGAAGGATAAAAAAAAGTAGGGAGTCAATATGCTTTCAGCCAAAGAGAAACGCGAAATATCCAAACAGTTAAACGCAATAACCGGACAGATTAAAGCCATTCAGGAAATGATAGAGAATGACCGTGATACGCAGGATATTTATATCCAGTTTAAAGCTGTTGAAGGAATAATGAAAAAGGCGCTTTACTCCGTTCTCGATAATTTGTTCAGGAAAAAATTGGCAGCTACAATCGTAAAAGTCATAGACGATTGCCACGATGAAGACTGTCTGCATTGCAAGCAGGTCGACGAGATAAAAAATCAATTTGCAAATATGGATATGCGTGATGTAATTAAGTATTTAGATGAATTAGAGAATTGTTTTAAATAGTTTTTCAGTTAAGGAATTGAAAAACCGGTTCCCGAATATTTTTAAAGCAGTGGAATATAGATACTCCCGATAATGTTACGTATAATAAATACCTTATAAATGCAATACTACAATTATCAAAATTTTATTTAATTGATTGGGAAAAGACGAAGTGATAAAAAATATAACAATCGCAGTGATTATGCTCATCAATTCATCCGGTATTATTCTGGCTCAGAATAGTTTTACTGCGTTGGTAAAAGACAAGGAAACAAAAGAGCTGTTAACCGGTGTTAACGTTGTAGTAGAAGGAACAGCAAAAGGTGCGAGTTCCGATTTAAACGGAAAGGTGACGATTTCTAATATTCCCAACGGAAAACAAACGCTTGTATTTTCGTATATCGGTTATGAAAAGGTTGAAAAATCATATCTGTTTCCTTTAAAGGAGAATGTACCAATCATTATTTACCTGGAACCTTTACCGGTACGGCTTGGTGAAGTAACTGCCTATTCTACCCGCACCAATAATAGAATAGAAGAAGTTCCCACACGTATTGAGGTGATAGGTCAGGAAGAAGTCAGCGAAGGAAACTCCGTTAACCCGGGTAATATAACCCGGATGCTTGGTGAAAATTCCGGCTTGCAAATTCAAAATACTTCCGCTGTATCCGGGAATGTGACTCTCCGAATCCAGGGACTGCCCGGAAAATACACTCAATTGCTGCAGGACGGATTTCCGATGTACGGCGGGCTTTCTTCGGGATTAAGTCTGTTACAAATTCCACCGCTCGATTTGCAACAGGTTGAGATAATCAAAGGTTCATCATCCACGCTTTACGGTGGAGATGCCATTGCCGGAATTGTGAATCTGATAACAAAAAAACCATCCGGCAAACACGAACTCTCGTTTTTATTCAATCAAACTCATAAAGGCGGTACCGATATTAGTTCTTACTATTCGAACAAATATGGGAAATTCGGTTTTACAATGTTAGCCGCTTTCAACACTCAGCAGGCAAAAGATGTAAGCGGAAATAATTTTACCGATATTCCGAAATATAACCGCACAGTAATTTCGCCTAAATTGTTTTATGATTTTGATGAGAACAATCATCTTTTTGTCGGCTTATCTTCTGTTTTTGAAAACAGAATCGGAGGAAATATTAAAGCGATAAACGATAAAGCCGACAATCCCGATTCCTTTTTTGAAGAAAACAAAACAAAGCGACTTAATGGATATTTAAAATATAAACATATTTCGAAGACCGGAAACATTCTTACGTTAAAAGGAAACATTGGAAGTTTTGAAAGAAATTTAACAACCAATGTGAATATGTTTAATGGTTTACAAACCACTGCATTTTCGGAATTATCTTACCTGATTAATATGGAAAAACACAAATTCATAATTGGAATTAATTTTTATTACGATAATTTCAATCAAAAAGGTGCAGCAACAGAACAAACTTTGCTCGATTATAACCACAAAACTGTCGGCGTATTTTTGCAGGATAACTGGGCGCTTGCTCAAAAGTTTTCACTGGAACCGGGAGCGAGATTCGATTATAACCAAAAATACGGAAACTTTTTCCTACCCAGATTAGCAGTAAAGTATCATTTTACTGATAATTTTTTCACTCGTATAAGCAGCGGTTTGGGATATAAAATCCCAACGCCTTTTACCGACGATGCCGAAAGAACACGCTATCAGGATGTGAAGCCCTTAAGCGGGTTAGAAGCGGAAAAATCAGCGAGTATAAATTGGGACCTGGACTTTAAAATTCCGGTTTCGGATGAATTGTTTTTATCGGTGAATCAATCATTTTTTCTAACAAACGTTTACAATCCCGTTATTGCTAATTCTGATTCATTAATAAATCAAACGGTGTTCTATCAAAATGCAAACGGCATAATTCAAAGCAAAGGATTGAATACGATTATCAGTGCAACGCTCGATGAGTTTGTTTTATATATGGATTATACTCATATAAATGCACGCAAAACTTATGATGATAACAAACCTCTCGAACTGGCGCCGCAAAACAGATTGGCAATCACGCTTTTTTATGAAGATGATGAAGAAGGTTGGAAAGTCGGTATCGAATCATTTTACTTTGGAAATCAGTACCTGGAAAACGGAAGTAAAACACCTGACTATTGGCGTTTCGATGCTTTGGCACTAAAAGAGTTCGGTCGTTTAACAATTGCCCTCAACGTGGAAAATATTCTGGATGTAAGACAAACAAGATATGAAAACATTATTAATCCTCCTTTAAATAATCCGGTGTTCAATGAATTATATGCTCCATTGGATGGCGTTGTCGGAAATATTGTCTTAAAATATAATTTTTATTAATAAAAAATAGAACATAGTTTATGGTCATCTTTCGGATTAAATCAATATAAAAAAAATTGAATAGAAAGTAATTCTAACCCACAAAAAGCAAAATTCGAGACTGCCAAAGGTAAAACAACATAATAACAATTTGAAGATATGAAACGAGCATGAAAACCTACTTACACACAAGAATATAATTATAATGCGAGTTCCATCTGACCAAAAAGAGAAATTATAAAAAGATGAAAAAAATGTTTAAAATAATGAACCAATCAATGAAGGAGAAATTAAAATGATGAATCAAAAAGATGGAATGCCTATGATGGGAATGATGAGAAAAATGATGGAAGGCAATGAAGATTTTAATCCAATGGAAATGTGCAAAACTATGATGTCATCCGTCGCGCAAGTTTCTGAAATGTCATTCTATGCCACGCCGGAAATAAGATTAATGTTCGAAGAATGGCTTGCCAGTGTTGAAGATGAAATATTCGATTTCATTAATAAAGAAAATGAAATAAATCCCGAAAATATTTCAAAGCACTTCAAAATTTCTAAAGATGCCGCTAAGTTTTTCCTGAATCATCTTGCAGCTTCGGGAAGGATAAAAGCGGAATTCAAAACGAAAAAAGCCGATAAATAATTAACGGATAAATAAATAACCAATAATAGAATCCTTTGCAAAACCTATATAAAGTTAACAAATAGCATTAATATTAATGCCAAAATTAATCAATAAGAAAGGCGAAGTGTTGAAAAATGAATAAAATAGCACTTCCAAACCAATCAAGTAACATTAAGCAATTTGTGAAGAATAAGTTTCGCGAAGCCTCCTAATAAAAACTAAAGGAGAATTGCCATGAATAAAATGATGGAAAAAATGATGTCCGGTATGATGAAACCGGAAGATATGCCAAAAATGATGAATTCAATGATGGACAATATGTTTTCTAAGATGTCTTCGGATGACAGGATACAGTTTGTATCTGAGATGATGCCGAAATGTTTAAATACAATATTTTCTGAAATTGATTCCGATGCAAAACAGAATCTTGCAAAAGAAATGATTAATAACATGATGAACATTTTTAAAGAACAATTAAAATCCGATAAGGAATAGAAAAGGAGTAAAAGATGGGACCTGAATATTTTTGGGGAAGTGGAATGTGGATATTCCCGATAATAATGCTGATTGTTGTGCTTGTAATTGTTTATTTAATTTTTGGCAGAGGCAGAATGACACCTCCCTGGTACGACAACGACAGGCATTATCGCGGAAATGATACTTCAAACAAAGCTTTGGATATTTTAAAACAAAGATATGCCAAAGGTGAAATTACAAAGGAAGAGTTTGAAGAAATGAAAAGGGATATAATATGACGGGTGAAAGATCATTGGAATAATGCTTATGTAAACAGCCCAACTGAAAAATTGGGCTGGTATGAACACGAACTGACACCCACATTTGATATGATTATTAAAACTGGTTTGCCTAAAACTTCCAGGATATTGAATGTAGGAGCCGGGACTACTACTCTGATTTACGAACTTTTATTGGATTTATAAGAAAAACTTTTGTAATAAAAATAATTACCTTAAATTATAGTGATTTTACTAAAAAATAAGTCCTCAATATAAACACCCTTTATATTTATGATAGAAATAGATTCTATTCATGGTGTGTTAAAACCAAATTCACTTCAGTTTTACATCCAGAATAATAAAGCAACTGAAAATGTTCAGAGGTATAGAAAAGTTTTCGACGAGAACGAAATTTCCTACCTATATGTCGATTTTATTTTTTATAATAAATTATTCGATGAAGAAGACTGGCAGGCAGATTTTACTTTTAATGCATTTAAGTTAATCGGAGAAGATAAACTTGCCATAACAACTGATAAAATCTCACTGAAAGTTTCATCGGATTCAAGCACCGGTATAGCAACTACATCGTGGGGACAGGATGAAAAAGGAGCTTGCTGGGATAAAGGCAAATATCTATGGGAGGTTTATTATAAAAAAGAACTCCTTTGGAAGGATGAATTTTACGTTGAATCGTTCGGCGATGTAACACGTGAAAACAATCCTTATTTTGATTTTCTCAACCTAACGGTTTTTGAAGCCGTTTCAAAAATACCTCCCGCAGAAGATAGGAATTATTATACCCGGTTTCAGGCAAATGCAACGCGCTGGATTTACGCCGAGTTTGAATTCCAAAATCTTCATCCGGAAGAAGTTTGGAAGGGTGAATTCACTTTCAATTTTTATAATAATGTTAAAGAAAGAGTAGGACAGGTTCGGAAAATTGAAACCGTTACTACATTAAATAAAAATAATACCTGCACAGTATTCGGCGGGATTGGTTCGGATACAGAAATAACATGGCAAAACGATATTTATACTATCGAAGTTATTTTCATGGGAGTTTTTATCGCTTCGGTACAATTCGAAGTTGGCGATACACCTAATAAAACCAAGCTGATAGTAGATGCACCGAAAAAAAACGAAGGGAATGCGCTTTTATATTCCAGTAATTTTAAAAAAGCCGAGAAGGAAATATTCGCCGAAATCGATAGTCTTGTCGGTCTGGCAAGTATCAAGAAAAAACTCCACGAGTATTACTACTACGTTAAGTATTTAAAACTCCGAAACGAAAAAGGAATTAAAAGCGAAGAAAAAATCAATCTGAATTTTGTTTTTACCGGCAATCCGGGAACCGGTAAAACAACCGTTGCGAAACTGCTCGGCAGAATTTTCAAAGAACTTGGTCTTCTGGAAAAGAATATGGTTTACGAAGTTGACCGCGGCGATTTAGTTGGAAGATATATAGGTGAAACCGCTCCGCAGACAAAAGAGGTTATAAACAAAGCCCGCGGCGGAATTTTATTTATAGACGAAGCTTATGCGCTCTGGCGCAGTGAAAATGATCCGAAAGATTTTGGGCGGGAAGCAATTGAAGTATTGATCAAGGAGCTTTCAGACGGTCCCGGAAATATTGCTATCATCGTCGCCGGTTATCCGAAAGAGATGAAAGAATTTATAGAATCCAACCCGGGATTAAAATCAAGATTTAATATCTGGTATGAATTCCCTGATTATCAGCCGGATGAACTACTGAGTATTGCAAAGTTAAATGCAAAAAAGAAATCCCTCACTATTAGCTCCGATGCGGAAAAACCACTCTACAAAATGATTGTCGATGCGTATCGGAAACGCGATAAAACTTTCGGCAATGCCCGTTTTGTATCTACCCTGATTGAACAGGCGCAAATGAATCTTGGTTTGCGGGTAATGAAATCAGGAAATCTGAAATCCTTAACTAAGAAAGATATTTCTGCAATTCAAAAAGTTGATATTGATGCATTGATTGCAAACATGGAAAAAGTTTATCCCGATTTTCCAATTGATGAAGCGCTGCTGAAAAAATCTTTAAACGAATTCGATGAATTAACAGGACTCGAAAAAGTAAAAACGGAAGTTAGGGAGATGGTAAAGCTGGTACGATTTTACAAAGAAAGTAAAAAGGATGTGCTCAATTCATTCTCACTTCACAATGTGTTCATCGGTAACCCGGGTACGGGCAAAACTACCGTTGCGCGTATAATGGCTAATATTTATAAAGCATTGGGACTGCTTGAACGCGGACATCTCGTGGAATGCGGAAAGGATACACTCGTAGCCGGTTATGTAGGGCAAACTGCAATTAAAACAAGCGAAAAAATAAACGAAGCAATGGGCGGTGTGCTTTTTATTGATGAAGCTTACGCTTTGTCATCCTCGAACTCCGGTGACTTCGGTGCAGAGGCAGTTGAAGTGATTTTAAAAGCAATGGAAGATAACCGCGGAAAGTTCAGTTTAATTACCGCTGGCTATGTTGATGAAATGAATGATTTCCTCGATTCAAACCCCGGATTAAAATCGCGTTTCGATAATTTTATTCATTTTGATGATTATACGATTGATGAACTATTTGAAATTGCCATTGGAATGCTTACTTCAAAGGATTTGAAACTTGAGCAGGAAGCTGAAGATGAACTGAAGCAGATTATTGAATTCCGTTTTAAACGAAAGGATAAGTTTTTCGGCAATGCACGGTTTATTAGAAGATTAACCGATAAAATTATCCGTAATCAGAATTTGCGCCTTTCCGATCTTCCCAAAAAAGAAAGGACTGCAGAAGTTCTATCCTTAATTGTTGAAGACGATATCGCATCGCTCGTTAAAAATGAAGATTTTTATCCGGCTAAAAAAAGAAAATTTGGATTTTAACGAGAATAGAAGAACAATAAAAAACACCCGGAGACAATATGAAAATACGTGATTTGGAATGGTGGATAAAATGATCATATTTATTTTTTTATTCGATTAAACATCTTTATATGAAACCTAATAGGTGCCAAGAATAATGAACTGGAAACAATTAGCATCGACAAAACCCTGCAGCGCTTATTCAATTTTCTGCGGAGTGCTGGATTATCCCGAAAGCATCCTCGAAAAATTGAAATCAGGAAACAAAGAAGACAGATATGGTTTTGATGAATGGAAAATACATGTAAATCCTGATAATGAAACTTCTGAAGATATTATCAAGGGTTTTAATAGGTTTTATTACGAGAGCTTCGTACACACTATTTTCCCAGATCCCAAAAGTTCAGATGAGCAGCATTTTAATTCTGATTTCGCTGAAAAGACTTTAAGATTATCCCGAAAGATCGATCAAACACTACCGGTTACAATCCGGCAGGGAAAATTAACGCATGTTTTCAATATTAAATTTGAATACATGGATCTGTTTTTCTTCCCACGCGAAATTGTAGTTTATTGTTTTAAATGTGACCTGTCGGGATTCTCGTTTGATGAGATAACACTGATTAATAACTATTTAAGAAATTCAGGTGTAACGGAAGACACGCAGTTTTTATATGACTCTCTATCATTCCTCGAACCACGGGATGAGACAGGTTCAAATAATAATTCGCTGAGTTTTGGTAATAAGATGAAAGTATTTTCACTCGTTGAACATGACGAAGATATCACCAAAGAAGAGGAAAATATGTTGTTATACGACCTGGGAATTTGTGCTCCGATTGGATCTGCTTCAGGCGTTAATCCGTATTTCCAGCCATCTAAAGAGTATTATCAGGAATTGATTGAGAAAAACAGGATAACCGTATTTGACAACTGGTCGGCTCTATCTTTGTTCGATACATTTACAGGTCTTTTCCGAAAAGGAGCGCTGAATAATTTCATTTGGGAAAACGGCTATTTCAACCTGTTATATCTCCAATCATTATACGTTAAACACTATCTTTTTAAGATTAACAAAATATTTTATTCAAAAGATGCGAATCACCAGGAATTAGAAGATGAGTTCTTTGAATTCAACAAATATTATAATCCATCCCATATCTCTTACAACTTTTTGCCGCCGGTAATTTTTAAAAAAATACGTTATTCATTAGCCGTTAGTGATGAGCTTACTTTGTTGAAAGAAGGAATTGAAAGAGCCAACAAAAAAGTTACAGAGAAAAGAGATAAAATGATCAATAACATATTAGCGTTCATAGGGATATTAGCCGTATTCTCAGTAATCTGGGATTTATCGGGGTGGGTCAACGAACTCTTTTCCGGAAATACAACTTCTTATAATATCCTAAGTGGATCCCTGACAGTTATCGTCTTACTCATATTGGGAATATTCCTTTTTAAAAATTATAGAAAAAAATCACGATGAAGAAGCCGTTACCATACTCATTCATCGATCAATTCCATATTCTCCGCCATTTCAGTCAGATTGATGAGGATTACAGGAAAGAAATAAAAGATGCAACAGGTTTTACGGATGAAGTTATCAATAGGCAACTTGTGCTTAGTGGTTCAAAATTTCACCCCGACTTTGTGAAAAATCCTATTCAGCTATGGAAAAAAATCCAAAGCCATGAGAAATTTTCCTATCCGGATATCCGGGAGTGGAAAGAGCAAAGATTTGTAATAATATTATTTTATAATAAGGAAGATTACCCTGAAGGAGTAGGTAAAGATTCGCTGTTCAGATTGGATGATCTGCTTCCGGATGAAAAAGCTCTTTTACA
>BDSV01000065.1 GCA_002898075.1 bacterium BMS3Abin03 | reverse complement strand
GTACCTTCTACTATCGATACATTAAATAATTGATCTTCGGGGAACGCTTCATATATTACAGGATTATCATAAGGGGATTCACTTATCCTGTTTTCAATACATCTGCCGTATCACCGGGAACTAATGTATAGGGGTCTATTGTTATTCTCAAGGGATAATTATCGTTTCGTACAACATTTATCTGCTTGTTAACAACTCCGATACCGGCACTTATTTTAAGTGTTACTAAACCTATGCTATCCGGTTCTTCCCCGTTTAGCCAAACAAGTATCCCGTCTCCCTGGTTAATGTTGAAAAAGCTTGTACCGGTTTCACGTACTTCTGCACCTAAAACTTCATCAAAATATACGTGAACTAACGATGCATATTCTAATCCACCTGTAATTTCGTAGTTGTAGCTGCCGTCGTAACCTCCACCGTTAAAAAACGTCCACCCTTCGTCTAAACAATCTAATATATGAGCATCGGCATTTATTGCTTCTTCTTCTCCATGCGGTATTTCATTACTAATACTTACACTTAAGCTATAGTCCGGCTTCACTATCTTTGTGTGATAATATATCACTTCGCTGCTTCCTGTTTCGTTTATTGTAAAGGTTACATCGCCTGGCTGGTCGAAGATTATACTATACTTTTGAAATCCTCCGCGTGTTGGAATTCCCTGTAGCAGAAGATCACCTTCTCCCAATTCACCAATCATATCCGCACCATTTATTCCAATTAAATTATAGCCCGCATTAGTTGGCGGAATATAATTAAAGTTAACAGTATCAATTTTATAATTTTCATTTATGTGAAGAAGATCTTGTCCCTCTATAACATTAAAATCATAATACTTTGTTGGATCTATATAATAATCGTAAGCATTTGCTTGATAGTTAAACGCTTGCTGTCCTATATCTAAATGATAGTATGAATGATTCCATACCACCTGCCAGGGATTGTAATAATCACTACTGCTTATCCACGGACTGCAGGGATAATAGTCACTTGAGTTTGGATCGGCAGGTTGAATAATTGCTGGAACAGGATTGATATCTATCTTTTCTTTTATTTTATTATTACCTGCGTAAATGCATTCCCGGATAGGAATATTAGAGAAAGAAAAATAAACAGTGCGGATTTAAAAAATTTAAGCATCATTTACCCTATAAGAGTATTCATAAATTAAATGATTAGTAACGATTATACATATTTAAATTTGTTATTATTAAAAACGTTTGAAATAGTTAGCAGAGCCCGCCAAGTAGATGCCCCGTCAAAACCCATAAGATCTATTTGTAATTTACATTAATTTATTAATTATCTCAAATGTGGCGCAGGACAATTGTCCTGCGCTACCGTTAACTACGAAAGAAAACCGAATAAATTATTTCTTCGTACCAAAGTGATATCTAATGAAGTAACAAATTGATGGAGGTGAGATTACAATCAAACTACTTTTCAACTTTATTTGCAAACTTTAAACCCACACATCACATTATATAGCCGCTAATAATAAGAAATGAACTGAAAGCAAATTAATTTTTTTAAGTTCTACTTTAGAAAATTTAACTTTCCCGGAATTATTTATCTGAAAATTTTTAATCTTAAACTTATTCTTACCCGTGTCTTATAGAAATTATATCACCATCCCGAACAACATATTCTTTACCTTCAAGCCGCCAGTGTCCGTTTTCTTTTGCTTTTGCAAATGAGCCGTCGGCAATAAAATCATCATAGTGAACTACTTCAGCACGAATGAACTTTTTGAAGAAGTCGGTATGAATTTCTCCGGCAGCTTCCTGTGCATTCATTCCCTTTTTTATAGTCCACGCTCTGCATTCATCCTCACCGACGGTAAAGAATGATTGAAGCCCCTGCAATTCGTATGCTTCACGTATAATGTTATTTAGTGCGGATTCTTTTATGCCGTATTCCTCCATAAATACTCTCGCATCTTCATCTGAAAGTTCCGACATTTCCATTTCAATCTTTCCGAAGAATGCCAATGCTTTTGTATTTGAACCGAGTTTTTTCCTGGCGAGATCATTTAAATATTTATCAACATCATTCACTTGATTCTCATCAAGATTGAGTGCGATGAGCATCGGTTTTGCCGAAAGAAGCTGATATGAACGAAGAAGCTTCAGCTCATCATCTCTCAAGTGAGTTTCTCTTAAGGGGGTTTCATTCTGCAAAAGTTCATAACACTTCTCTAATACGGGAAGTTCTCTTTTAAGCTGCTCATCTTTTATTTTTAGAATTTGTTTCTTTATGCTTGCTATCCTTTTTTCCACTATTACCATATCTGAAAGTATAAATTCAGTTTCAAACTCTTCAATATCTCGCATCATATTAACCGAACCTTCTGGATGCGGAACCGATTCATTTTCAAATAATCTTACAACCTGGATGAGGGCATCGTTCGTTTTTACTTTTGATAGAAAGTTACTCGTAAATTGTATGGAACCGGAATCTCCTTTTTTCAAACCCACAACGTCAATCACATCGATAGTTGCGTTTACTTTTTTCTTCGGTTGAAATATATCCGTCAGTTTGTCTAATCGCTCATCCGGCACTTTTATCATTGCCTGGTGAGTTTCGGATTTAGCCAGTGCTGCCGGGTCGATGTGTGTTTTGGTTATCGTTTGAAATAATGTCGATTTGCCTGAAAACGGCAGTCCTACTATTCCTATTTGCATTTTAAACTCGCTCTGTCTTTTTGCCTGTAAATATACAAAACTTTATTAATGACATTTCTAATTTTAAAAGTCATCCGGACATTATTTATTTTGTTTTCATTAATTAAAATTTTCTTATTTTGTAGTGTTACTGATTTTAGAATCATCGGAATGAAACCATGAAGAAATTATATTATATAATACTTTTATTCCTGCCTGCATCAATTTTATTTATATCTTGCAGCACAGTACCTTTAACCGGCAGATCACAATTAAATTTAACTGGGGTATGTACATCTCTACAGTCATCTAATTAATATTCATTATCTCAGTATATTTCACAGGATTATGAAGTACAGCTTGCTCCATTACTCTTTTGAACAAAAGTCCTCTGCTCTTTGATGTTCTACGGTTATACCGAAATACAAATTCATCAAGATACGAGATTAGCCTGTCTCTACTGGTAAAATTTTGGTGTGTTCCAATCAACCATCTTTTAAGCAAAGATGCTACCCTGTGGG